>CAYZFG010000033.1:0-3660 GCA_964477665.1 uncultured Staphylococcus sp. | reverse complement strand
GGGGGATAATTTTTAATTTTCCATTTTAAATTTTCCATTTATCAAAAGCCTTGGAGCTGGCCGCGGCCGAAGCTGCGGTAGGTGTCGGGCTCTATTTCCACGTCGGGCTCCACGAGCTCGGGGGCGGCGGGGAGCGGGAAGCGGATATACTTGATAGTCAGGCCGCGGTCAAGCCACTGCTGCTCGTAGAAGGTGCGTATGTCGGGCACGAGGGCTGCTACTTCCGAAGCGTAGAGGTCGGAGGTTATGGCCTCGGGGGCGATGGCGTTGGCGGCAAGCATCTCGCGGGTGTAGGCGTAGAGGAATGGGCTGTCGGTCTTGAGGTGGATGGTGCCGCCGGGGCGCAGGACTTTGCGGTAAAGCGAGAGCTGGCGGGTGCCGGTGAGGCGCTTGTTGACCTTGCGCATCTGCGGGTCGGGAAACGTAATCCATATCTCCGATACTTCGCCGGGTGCAAAGAAGTAGTCGAGGAGCTCGATGGAGGTGCGCAGGAAGGCAACGTTTTTCAGCCCGAGGTAGCGCACCTGCGTGGCGCCGGTCCACATGCGGGCGCCCTTGATGTCGATACCTATATAGTTTTTAGTGGGATCGCTTTGAGCCATGCCCACCGCATACTCACCTTTGCCGCAACCGAGTTCGAGCACGATGGGGGCGTCGCGGTGGAAGAAGTCGGCATTCCATCGGCCTTTGAGCGGGCAGCCGCCCTGCTCCTTGAGGACTCTGAAGGGATACTGGAGCACGCAGTCGAGTGTCTCCATTTCGGCAAATTTCTTGAGCTTGTTTTTTCCCATGGCGGTGAGGGGTTACTTGGCTATTTTAAATGTTACGTTGCGGCCGGCGGTGGCTACGGTGACTATGAGCACTTGCGGCGTGACCTCGGCGAGCGGTATGGTGAGCGATGTGGCTGAGCCTCTTACCGATACGAGACAGCGACCGGCGAGGTCATACACGGCTGCCGAGTCGATCGTAGCGGAGGAGGTGGCCACGAGGTCAGTGCCGTCGATGCTGAGCGTGACTCCGGGCGCATGGCCCGGCGCGTCGGCTTCTATCGCATCTATCCCGGCTGTGGTGATATTAAATTCATTCCATTGCGCGGCGGCAAGGAATTGATTTTCCATCGAGGGGTCCACGAGGAGCGTCACGCGCGACTGATCGATGCCGTCCCACACATTTTCACCCGTAGCGGGCACCTCACGGGAGCGCACGGCGTCGACCGTTGCGAGCGATTCCATTCCGGCCATGGCGTAGTCGTCGAGCGAGGTAAGCGATTCGGGAATGGTGACACTCTTGAGGGATTCCATCCCGGCCATGCCGTAGCGGCCTATGGTGGCCACGCCGTCGCCGAGCAGTCCGGTCGAGGAGTCGAGCGAGCGGGTGCCTTTGAGTGAAAAGTCGTCGAGCGTGGTGACGGTGGAGGGAATATTGAGCGCCGCGAGGGCTTCATCGGCGAAAAATGCGCCTTCACCTATCGTCTTCAATCCCTCGGGCAGGCGCACTGAGGCAAGCTCCGGGCAGTGAGCGAATGCGTAATCACCGAGCCGGTCGAGATTGCGGCATGTCACGAGGTCGGCCTTGGTCAGACCCGAGTTATAGAAAGCACCCATGCCTATCGACGCGAGCCGGGCATCAAACGGATAGCTTTTCAGCGCCGTGCATCCGGCCAAAGCGTAGTCGCCCAAAGCGGTGGGCGTGCCCTCAAAACTCGTCATGGCCGTGCAGCCGCGAAATGCGTAGGCGGGTACGACCGATGAGTTGAAAGTCATGTATTTAAGTCCCGTATCGCCGTCGCATACATGCGAGCCCACCGCGGTCACGGTGGCCGGGATGGTCAGGTAAGCGAGATTGCGGCAGTCGGCCAGCGCTCCGCGTCCTATCCGTGTCACAGTCGCGGGTATGGTGAGCGATGTGATGGCTGTGGACATGAGCGCGCCGTCGCCTATCTCCACGAGATTCTCGGGAAGGATTATCGACGTGAAGCGGCCTCCGGCGAGTATGTAGGCGGGTAGGTGGCCGGCTTTATAGGTGGTGTGGTTTGTAGCCAGGCGACCGTTGGTCTCCTCTTCGATCACGGCCTTTGACAGGTCGAGGGTGGTAATGGCGGGGAGTGAGGCTATGAAGTGGAGGTCAGAAGCGTTGACAGGCCCGGCCACGGTGAGGGTGGTGACGGCCTGAGGCTCGGCGCCGAGGGCGCCCTGAAGCGTGCCGGCGGCAGTGGTGGTGACATCAGTGGCGCGGGCGGCTACCGATGCGGTGAGTAGTATTGCGAGGAAGAGATGTTTCATTGTGAATCTGTTGGGAGAAAAGAGATTAGCTCATTGACTGCATGTCCACAAGGTGGCGGTAATAGCCGTTGAGGGCGAGCAGTTCTTCGTGAGTGCCGCGCTCTACTATGCGTCCCTCGTGGAGCACGCATATCAGCGAGGCGTTGCGTATGGTCGAGAGGCGGTGGGCGATCACCAGCGTAGTGCGGTCCTTCATCAGTCGCTCCAGGGCCTCCTGCACGAGCTTTTCGCTCTCGCTGTCGAGCGCCGAGGTGGCTTCGTCGAGGATGAGGATGGGCGGATTCTTCAGGATTGCGCGGGCTATGGAGATGCGCTGGCGCTGACCGCCTGAGAGCTTGCAGCCGCGGTCGCCGATATTGGTGTCGTAGCCGTTTTCGCTTGCCATGATGAAGTCGTGGGCATTGGCGATCTTGGCGGCGGCTTCCACCTGCTCGCGGGTAGCGTTTTTGACGCCGAAGGTGATGTTGTTGTAGAATGTATCGTTGAAGAGTATCGCCTCCTGGTTGACGTTGCCCATCAGTGAGCGAAGGTCATGCACCGCCAGGGAGCGCACGTCGTGACCGTCGACGGTTATCGAGCCTTTGTCGATGTCGTAGAAGCGGGGTAGGAGGTCGGCGAGCGTGGACTTGCCCGAACCGCTCTGGCCCACGAGCGCCACCGTCTGTCCCGGCTCGATAACGAGGTCTACATCGTTGACCACCGGAGTCTCGGGGTCGTAGCCGAATGTCACACCCTTGTACTCGATGCGGCCATTGAACTTTTGGAGCTTCTCGGGGTGCTCGGGGTCCTTGATGGGATTCTCGGCCGAGAGTATCTTGTCGACGCGCTGCATCGAGGCCAGACCTTTCTGGATGGCGTAGACGGCCTTTGACAGCTCCTTGGCGGGGTTGATGATCGAGTAGAAGATCACGAGGTAGTAGATAAACGAGGCGGCGTTGATGCTCGACGTGCCCGAGAGGATGAGCGTGCCGCCAAACCATAATACTATCGCTATGGTAAGCGTGCCTAAAAATTCGCTCATCGGGTGGGCGAGCGACTGGCGGCGGGCAATGGTGTTGGACAGATTGTAAAACACCTGATTGCCGTCTTCAAAGCGGGCGCGCACCTTGCCCTCGGCATTGAAGGCCTTGATGATGCGCAGGCCGCCGATTGTCTCCTCGATGTAGCTCATGAGCACGCCCCACTGATTCTGGGCTTCAAGCGACTTGCGCTTCAGGCGCTTGCCCACGCGACCCATCACCAGGCCGGCTATGGGGAGGAGGATGAGCACGAATACCGTGAGCTGCCACGAGATAAATATCATCATGGAGAGGCACACGATGATCATCACGGGATTCTTGAACAGCATGTCGAGCGAGGCCATGATGGAGTTTTCGAT
>CAYZFG010000032.1:0-25288 GCA_964477665.1 uncultured Staphylococcus sp. | reverse complement strand
AACTTTCTTGGCAGTTTCAATCTGCGCGTCGGCAGTAACCACCACTTCGTCAAGAGTGTTGGAAATGGAGTCATTAGAGACTTCTTGTTGGGCATCGGCCATAAAAGGCAAAGCCAACAATAGATGTAAAAGTAACTTTTTCATGCTGATGCGAATTTTTCTGCAAAGCAAGTGAAAAATCCGCAATCAGGCGCTAAAATTTGTCTGACATTTATCTGACAAATACTGACATATCTGGCAATCAACTACTTATACGCAACTCGTAGGAGTCACCACGATTGCATATAATCTCAATGTTTGCTGCTGAGAGAGCCGTCTTAGTACGCCTGACAAGAGTATAAAGAGACTCTTCCGCATTACTTTTATTGCCCCAAAGGGTTGAACAGATGGTTGCTTTATCAACCCTCATATCGGGAGCGTCAAAAAGCATCTGAACCAATTGTCGTTGCATAGGTGTGAGCTTTATGCCATCCAGTGGATTTACTACAACGCAAACCGAAGCGAGTTCTGATTCGGGGCATTCTTGTTCCTTTCTTCTCCAAACAAACATGCTCACCATAGAAAGAATAGATAGCGTGAACAGTACACCTGGCAAAGTCTGGTCCGATGCAGCGAATACAGATGCCATCGAACAGTCTGCAAAACCTTGTACTTGTATCGCCAATCCGTCAACTGCTCGTTCAGGCACAAGCATTATGGAATCTGAGGCTATCTTGTTCCCTTGAATTTTAGGCGCAGTATTTTCATTATCGACCAATGCAAGGGTAAAATAAGCCTCGTCTTTAAGAGCGGAATTCCGAAAATTTATATCCGAAGCCTGATATATGAGAGGTTTATGAGTAGTTTCGTGCATATGGCGCAATGCTGCGATGGTGTCCTGACTCGTCCATTGCTCCTTATACACATTAGTCAAAGCCAACATCGCATCATTAAGATCTGCCGCAATATTCTGCTTCGCGGAGGAATATGAAAAGCAACTTGCTACAAACGAGGCTAACATCAGTGCTAATGGGATGAACATTCCATAGCGTAAGGATTTACTGCAATAGTTATTCATGTATCTAACAGACTATATTAGAAATTAACTCACTGAAATAATTGGTTGACCAAAGAATGTAGAGAGCATTGCAAGTGTAGCGAGCGTTAAATTATGCTCACCACTAAGCCGGCGAGTGACCTCATTAGGACGTTTGCCCACTGCTTCGGCAAGTTGTTTGCGGTTTAACCCTTTCTCTTTCATCAGAGCATCCAACCTATTTGAAATCGCAAATGAAAGGCGAGCTTCTGCACTTTTTTCAAGAGGTATCTCATAAATAATTCTTCGAGGTTAATATCGGCTGCTCTCATAATACTTTGCCTTTGTAATTACAACGCAAAGTTACAAAAAGGTTTGACATAAATGTAAAATGCCGAATCTTTTTAGCGAACACCGTTGCAAATTTCGTAAAATTAAATCTATCTCAATCATATTAACTGCATTAATTAACATACAAAACGGAATGTAACCTTTTGAGTTACACTCCGTTTATGTGGATTTAGATATTTCTAAATTGGATTATTTCACTTCTTCAAATTCTACGTCATCAACGTGGCTGTCAGATGAGCCGGTAGAAGCGCCTGCTGAAGGACCTTGCTGGCCGGCGGCTCCCTGAGCCTGCTGGGCGTTGAGGATATCCTGCTGAGCTGCGGCAAAGGCGCTGTTGATCTCGTTGATAGCGGAGTCGATGGCTGCGAGATCCTGAGCCTTGTGAGCCTCTTTCAGCTTCTCAAGGGCAGTTTCGATAGTCGACTTCTTGTCGGCGGGAATCTTGTCGCCAAGTTCCTGAAGCTGCTTCTCGGTCTGGAAGATAATAGTATCGGCCTGATTGAGCTTGTCGATACGCTCCTTTTCCTTAGCATCGGCGGCGGCATTAGCGGCAGCCTCGTCTTTCATACGCTGGATTTCAGCGTCGGTAAGACCGCTCGAAGCTTCGATACGTATGTTCTGCTCCTTGCCGGTAGCCTTATCCTTAGCCGATACGGTAAGAATACCGTTGGCATCGACGTCGAAAGTAACTTCAATCTGAGGTATACCGCGGGGTGCGGGAGCGATACCGTCGAGGTGGAATTTACCAAGAGTCTTGTCATCCTTAGCCATAGGACGCTCGCCCTGAAGCACGTGGATTTCTACAGAAGGCTGATTATCAGCTGCGGTAGAGAAGGTCTCGCTCTTCTTAACAGGGATGGTAGTGTTGGCCTCGATAAGTTTGGTCATCACGCCGCCGAGGGTCTCGATACCGATCGACAGAGGTACAACATCAAGAAGGAGCACGTCCTTAACATCGCCTGAAAGCACACCACCCTGGATGGCTGCACCTACGGCAACAACCTCGTCGGGGTTAACTCCCTTAGAAGGAGCCTTGCCGAAGAATTTCTCAACTACCTGCTGAACGGCGGGGATACGGGTAGAACCACCTACGAGGATCACCTCGTCGATATCCGATGCAGTAAGACCGGCATCCTTAAGAGCCTGCTCACAGGGCTTGATGGTAGCCTGAATGAGCTTGTCGGCAAGCTGCTCAAACTGTGCACGGGTAAGAGTGCGCACGAGGTGCTTGGGTCCGGTAGCGGTAGCGGTGATATAAGGAAGATTGATTTCAGTAGAGGTAGTCGACGAAAGTTCGATCTTAGCCTTCTCGGCAGCCTCTTTAAGACGCTGGAGTGCCATAGGATCCTGACGGAGGTCAATGCCCTCCTCTTTCTGGAATTCGTCAGCAAGCCAGTCGATGATCACGTGGTCAAAGTCATCACCACCGAGGTGGGTATCACCATTGGTAGACTTAACTTCAAACACACCATTGCCGAGCTCAAGGATAGAGATATCAAATGTACCGCCACCGAGGTCGAATACGGCGATCTTCTGGTCTTTGTCAGACTTGTCAAGACCGTAAGCAAGAGCTGCTGCGGTAGGCTCGTTGACGATACGCATTACCTTGAGGCCTGCGATCTCACCGGCTTCCTTAGTGGCCTGACGCTGAGAATCATTAAAGTAAGCAGGAACGGTAATCACGGCTTCAGTCACGTTCTGACCGAGATAATCCTCGGCAGTCTTCTTCATTTTCTGAAGAATCATAGCCGAAATTTCCTGCGGGGTATACTCGCGGCCGTCGATGTCAACGCGGGGAGTATTATTGTCGCTGCGTACTACTTTATAAGGTACGCGCTCTATTTCTTTTTCTACCTGATCATAGTTTTCACCCATAAAGCGCTTGATAGAGTAGATGGTGCGCTTAGGATTGGTGATAGCCTGACGCTTGGCGGGCTCGCCCACTTTACGTTCGCCACCGTCCACGAAAGCTACGATGGAAGGAGTGGTGTTACGACCCTCCTGGTTAGGTATTACTTTAGGCTCGTTACCTTCGAGCACAGAGACACATGAATTGGTTGTTCCAAGGTCTATACCGATAATTTTTCCCATAATTGTATATGTTTTTATTGTTTGATTATTTTTAGTTTTCTTTTCGCTTTACTGATATAACAATTATTATGCCAAAAAGATTATAATTTTCTTAAATCCGAGTCATTAATAGTAGCTAATATCCTGTAAAGCATTATCTTAACAATTAAGATTGATGATGTCAAATGTTAAATGCGGATATGACATATTGTCACCCCCGTGTCAGTCTTTGGAAGTCACAGCCCTCACGATGGCACTTGCGGCGGTAATCACAGCCGTGGCAACGGCTACGCCTAAAAGTATACGCTGGCGACGCTGACGGCGACGCAAAGTGGTTTCCATTTCTTCGAGAGCCTCAAGCTCGCGTGTTGTTTTAGTTTTGAAGAGTTCCATAGGTCAGTTGAAATTTAATTTGTTTGTTTTCATTTTTGTTTCTTGCCTATATAACACATCTCCGAGGGGAATGGATTAAGGAATTAAACAAATTTAACAGCTCCCGAGCCCTCTATATGGGGATATGTGAAAAAATTGGGCTAATTTTGTCACTATGAGAGATAACATTATTGAGTTGCAGTCGCTCGACCTGCCGGGACTTGAAATATTTACCTCGATGACCGAGGCTCAGCTTCGGCAGCAGGTCGAGAATGAACGCGGACTATTCATTGCCGAGAGTCCGAAGGTAATCAATGTAGCCCTTGCTGCCAGATATGAGCCCGTGGCCCTGCTTGCCGAGAAAAAGCATCTCGAAGGAGATGCCGCTTCGATAGTCAAAGCTATGAATGGCAAACCTATCTACACCGGCTCACGCGAATTACTTAAAGAACTGATCGGCTACACACTTACCCGCGGAGTGCTCTGCGCCATGCGTCGCCATCCTCTCCCCACGCTTGCCGAGCTTGCCCGTTCCGGCCGCCGCATAGCGGTAATCGACGGTGTGTGTGACACCACTAATATAGGTGCTATATTCCGCTCGGCAGCCGCTCTGGGGATAGATGCCGTAGCACTTACCACCACTTCATGTGACCCGCTCAACCGCCGGTCAATCCGAGTGTCGATGGGTAGCGTGTTTCTGGTGCCATGGACATGGATTCATGACCCCGTGGAGGACCTGCGCGAAGCAGGATTTACTACTGTGGCAATGGCATTGCGCAACGACTCCGTAACCATTGACAGCGAAATCCTGAAAAAAGCCCCACGCCTGGCAATAATTCTCGGCACGGAGGGCGACGGATTATCACAACGGGTAATCGACTCAGCCGACTATGTAGCACGCATCCCCATGGCTCACACTGTTGACTCGCTCAACGTTGCGGCAGCCTCGGCAGTAGCTTTCTGGGAAATGTGTAAACATTGACACCGTAATATCCGGTTTTCTCAAAATAAAATATTAAATTTGCACCACGTTATTAATAACTCCTGACACGAAATGAAAAATATCATATTATTTGACCCCGCCGGACCCCGCGAAGGATTGCTCCCGCTCACCTTCACCCGCCCTATAGCCCTTATACGACATGGTATAATGACTATCAGCGAGAAGTGGCAGCGCGCCATCCCGGGAGCTTACTCTTATCTTACCGAAGACTATCTTGCCGAGAAGTTTCCTATGGTGGAGAGTGCTGACGGCGATGACCTTTATATAGCCGGCAATGTGGAGCCCGATGACACGCTCGTGGCTGCAATACTTGCCCTTGATAAGGACGAGGCGCTGGTAAAGGATGGCGTAACTATCGCATCGCGCGGCTCGCTCGATGCTCCTGTCAAGAAAGAATACGAGGGAGAGGCACCGCTCTCGATCTCGCGTCCTTATGATATTTTTCTCTCCAACAGCGAGGCACTCCTCCGCGACTATCGGGTATTGACCGCCGGAAAGAAGAGTCAGCAGCTCTCTGACACCTGCACTCTCATAGGCAATCCCGTGATGACCGACGGCACCCCTGCCCTTTTCGTCGAAGAAGGTGCAACTGTGGAGGGTGCTTTCATTAACGTAAAAAACGGTCCGGTCTACATAGGCCGTCATGCCGAGATCATGGAAGGCTCTTGCCTGCGCGGCCCTATCGCTCTGTGTGAACACGGAGTCATCAATATGGGGTCGAAGATCTACGGCGGCACTACCATCGGTCCCTACTGTAAGGTGGGCGGCGAGATCAATAATGCAGTAATCTTCGGCTACTCCAACAAAGCTCACGATGGATTCTTAGGCAATGCCGTGATAGGTGAATGGTGTAATCTCGGAGCAGGATGCACGATGTCAAATCTCAAGAACACCTACGCTCCTATACGCCTGTGGAACTACGCCACATCCACCTTTGAAAAGACCAAACTGCAATTTTGCGGCCTCATCACCGGCGACCACTGCAAGGCCGGTATCAACACTATGTTTAATACCGCTACGGTATTGGGCGTAGGCGTCAACTTCTACAGCGCCGGATTCCCGCGCACGTTTATCCCCTCGTTCAGCGAAGGCACCGTGCAAGGAATGAAACCGGTTGACATGGCTCGATTCTTTGATACGGCAGAGCGCATGATGAGCCGCCGCCATGTGAGCCTCACTCCTCTCGACAAGGAAATACTTATCAGCATCCGCGAAAATACTCCGGTGTGAAATAATTCAAAATGGAATCATCTGTTCTCACCACCACTCCCGCCACTCAGGCCGAAGCACTCGTAATCATTCCCACATATAATGAAAAGGAAAATGTGAGGGCGATTACCGAAGCCGTGCTTGCGCTGCCCGACGGTTTCGATATCCTGATTATCGACGATAATTCACCCGACGGCACAGCCGCTATCGTCGAGGAAATGATGAAAGAGGTGCCCGGACGCATCCACTTGCTCCGCCGTGCCGGAAAGCTCGGACTGGGCACGGCATATATCGAAGGTTTCAAGTGGGCGCTCGCACGGCCCGGCTATCAGTATATCTTTGAGATGGATGCCGACTTCTCTCATAATCCCGCTGACCTTACCCGACTGCTCAAAGCGTGCCGCGAAGACGGAGCCGATGTAGCAATAGGCTCGCGTTACCTCACCGGTGTAAATGTTGTGAACTGGCCTATGGGACGAGTGATGATGAGCTACTACGCATCAAAGTATGTAAGAATCGTCACCGGAATGCCTGTCAATGATGCTACGGCCGGATTCGTATGCTGGACGCGCCGCGTGCTTCAGGCCCTCCCGCTCGACAATATCCGATTCAAGGGCTACGCCTTCCAGATCGAGATGAAATTCCTTGCTTACAAGTATGGTTTCAAGATCGTGGAGGTGCCTATCGTGTTTGTCAACCGTGTACTTGGTACTTCCAAGATGAGCTCGGGCATATTCTCCGAAGGCTTTTTCGGGGTTCTGCGACTGAAATGGTCGAGTCTGTTCACAAAATATCCGGATTATTCCAAATGAAACTGCTCTTATATAACGGATTGATTATCAACGAGGGCGAAAGATACATCGGCTTCATATCGATAATCGACGAATACATTTCACAAGTGGGTCGCGGCGAGCCGACAGAAATCCTGCTCGACGATGCCGACGAAGCCATCGACCTCAACGGCGATATGGTGATACCCGGCGTGATAGATACTCATGTCCATTTCCGCGATCCCGGCTTGACCGAAAAAGGCGATATGGCTACCGAGTCAAGGGCGGCCGTGATGGGTGGCGTGACATCTTTCATTGATATGCCCAATACCAATCCCCCGACTGTCACAAAAGCAGCCATAGAGGATAAAATGAAACGTGCAGCCGATGTAGCGGTGGCCAACTATGGTTTTTTCATCGGAGCTACCAATAATAATTTTGAAGAGATAGCGACTGCTGATTTCACCCGAGTAGCCGGAGTGAAAGTTTTCATGGGCTCTTCTACAGGCAATATGCTTGTGGATGACTCTTCGACCATATCAAAAATCTTCAGCAAGATAAAAGCTCCCGTGGCAATTCACGCCGAAGATGAAGCTACGATAGCAGCTTGCAGAGCGGCTGCAGTGGCGGAGTATGGTGAGGATGTGCCGGTAGAAGTGCATCCGGAGATTCGCTCGCGCCGCGCTTGTTATCTCGCCACCTCGCGAGCTGTGGAGCTGGCACGCAAGCATGGTACGCGCCTTCATGTGTGCCACATTTCCACTGCCGACGAACTTACACTATTCTCGCCCGGCAATGTTGCTTCAAAAAATATTACAGCCGAGACCGCTCCCCACTATCTGTTTTTCGATTCCAACGACTACACTACTCTCGGAGCCCGCGTAAAGTGCAATCCCGCCATCAAGGATTGCAGCGACAAGATAGCCCTGCTTCGCGCCCTTGAGCACGGAGTAATCGACACTATCGCTACCGACCACGCACCTCATCTGTTGAAATCCAAGGAAGGAGGAGCTCTAAAGGCAGCCTCGGGTATGCCGGGTATAGAATTTTCCCTCGCCGTAATGCTCGAAATTGCCGACGAGAACCCTTCACTTACTGAGGAGCGTATCGTCGAGGTGATGTGCCACAATCCCGCGCTTATATTCCGCATAGACCATCGCGGATTTCTGCGTCGCGGTTATTATGCCGATATTACAGTCATAGGCAAGTGCCGGACTAAAATCACTGACGAAAGCGTAACTTCACGCTGCGGGTGGACCCCTTTAGCAGGATTTACTCTTTCCCGTATGCCGGTAATGACGATAGTCAACGGCAAGATAGTAATGCGCGGTCGCCGGCTTACCGGCGAAAAAGCCGCTCTTCCATTGATATTTAACAACTAACCTAAATATTATCATCCAATTACCATGGTAAACCAGACTGCTGTAAAGACACTCAGCAATGTAGTAGTGCGCTTTTCAGGCGATTCAGGCGACGGTATGCAGCTCGCCGGAAACATTTTCACCAACATTTCCGCCGGATTGGGCAACCGTGTCTCCACTTTCCCCGACTATCCTGCCGAAGTGCGTGCACCCCAAGGCTCGCTTAGCGGTGTGAGCGGTTTTCAGGTGTGTGTAGGTGTCGACGCTTACACCCCGGGCGACATGTGCGATGTACTCATAGCCATGAATCCTGCCGCTCTCAAGCAGAATATCAAGTTTCTGAAGCCGGGCGGTGTGTGCATTGTTGATATTGATTCTTTCAAGAAATCTGATCTCGACAAGGCTCAGTTCACCACCGACGATCCTTTTACCGAACTCGACATCAAGGCCCAGATAGTTGAGGCCCCCGTGACCTCAATGACCAAGGCAGCACTCACCGATTCGGGTCTCGACAACAAGTCAATTCTCAAGTGCCGCAATATCTTTGCTCTCGGCCTCGTATGCTGGCTCTTTGACCGTCCTCTCGACGCTGCAAAGCATATTCTTAAAGGTAAGTTTGCCAAGAAGCCTGCCGTATATGAAGCCAACGCCAAAGTTCTTCAGGCCGGCTATGACTACGGCCACAATATCCATGCCTCGGTCACAACTTACCGCATCGAGACTGAAGCTACCCGTCCCGGTGTGTATACTGACATCAACGGCAACACCGCCACCGCATGGGGTCTCATTGCAGCATCAGAGAAATCAGGTCGTCCGCTCTTCCTCGGCAGCTATCCCATCACCCCTGCCACCGACATACTCCACGAGCTTGCAAAGCGCAAGGACTTGGGCGTAAAAGCCTTGCAGATGGAGGATGAGATTGCCGGTATTTGTTCGGCCATCGGTGCATCTTTCGCCGGCTCACTTGCGGCCACTTCTACTTCAGGCCCGGGTCTTGCTCTTAAGAGTGAAGCTCTCGGTCTGGCTGTAATTGCCGAGTTGCCTCTTGTGGTAATAGACGTGCAGCGCGGCGGTCCCTCCACCGGACTTCCCACCAAGACCGAACAGACTGACCTTATGCAGGCTCTTTACGGCCGCAACGGCGAGTGTCCGGTAGCCGTGGTTGCTCCCACCTCTCCTACTGATTGCTTCACTATGGCATTTGAAGCCAGCCGTATCGCCATAGAGCACATGACTCCCGTGATACTTCTCAGCGATGCTTTCATAGGCAACGGAGCAAGCGCCTGGCGCATCCCCGAAGCCGACGAACTGCCTGAAATCCACACTCCGCTTCTTAAGCCTGAAATGCTTGAGCAGGGCTGGCATCCTTATCTGCGTAACCCCGATACAATGGCCCGCTACTGGGCTGTTCCCGGTATGGAGGGAGCGGAACATCGCATAGGCGGTCTTGAAAAGGATTTCAACACCGGAGCTATTTCCATCGACCCTGCCAATCATGAAAAGATGGTCAAAGCCCGCCGTGAAAAAATCGACCGCATAGCGCTCGACATTCCTGACCTCGAAGTTATTGACCTCAAAGACTCGAAGACATTACTCGTGGGCTGGGGTGGCACTTACGGACACCTCCGCACTGCCGCTGCCGAGCTCTGCGAGCAGGGCACGCCGGTAGCTTTCGTTCAGTTCAGCTACATCAATCCTCTTCCCGCCAATACGGGCGAAGTGCTCTCGCGCTACGACAAGGTGATCGTGGCCGAGCTCAATATGGGTCAGTTTGCCGATTATCTTCAGGCTAAATTCCCCAATGTGAAAATCGAGCGTATCAACAAGATTCAGGGACAGCCGTTCCTCGTAAGCGAAATTGTAGAACAGGTAAAAAAACTTCTCTAAAATGGAACAGAATACATATCAGCCCTCACAATATAAAAGCGCCCAAAGTGTACGCTGGTGTCCCGGTTGCGGTGACCACGCGATACTCAATACGCTCCACAAAGCCATGGCCACGCTGGGCATTCCGCCACACAAGACTGCGGTCATCTCCGGCATAGGTTGCTCGTCGCGCCTGCCTTACTATATGGCTTCTTACGGCTTTCACACCATCCACGGCCGTGCAGCTGCGATAGCTACCGGATTTAAAGTAGCGCGTCCTGACATGACCGTGTGGCAGATCTCGGGCGACGGTGACGGCCTGGCGATAGGCGGTAATCATTTCATCCATGCGGTGCGTCGCAACGTCGACATAAATATGATTCTTTTCAACAACAAGATCTACGGTCTTACCAAGGGTCAGTACTCCCCTACTTCTGACCGCGGTTTTGTATCGAAGTCATCGCCCTACGGCACGACTGAAGACCCCTTCATCCCCGCCGAACTGGTATTCGGCGCTCGCGGAAATTTCTTCGCCCGCAGTATCGATGTCGAGCTTGAAATCTCTCGCGAAGTGATGGTGGCTGCTGCTCAGCATAAAGGTACTTCAGTGGTGGAAGTGCTTCAGAACTGTGTGATTTTCAACAACGGCATACACAATTTCATCACTGACCGCGAGCATCGTGCCGAGCGCACGATTCATCTTGTACACGGAGAAAAAATGCTTTTCGGTAAAGATAAGGAATATGGTCTGGTGCAGAACGGTTTCCTCCTTAAAGCTGTAAAAGTAGGTGAAGAAGGGTATACTATCGACGATGTACTTGTACACGATGCCCACACTCCCTCCAATTTCCTCCACCAACAGCTTGCCATGATGGATGGTCACGACCTTCCGCTTGCTATCGGTGTGATACGCGATGTAGCTTCGCCCGTATACAACGAAGAAATCGAAAAGCAAATCGAGGAAGTGCGCGGCCGCAAAAACTTCTCTTCGCTCCGCGATATGGCCATGGCCGGCGAAACGTGGACTGTGGAATAAAATTCAGTATTTATGTAACTGACAATGGCCTGCTCCATTGAGCGGGCCATTTTAAAATTATCTTACCATGAAAAATTTATTGCTGTCAAGTGTGATGGCTATAGCTCTCACGGCAGGAGCGGCCGAAAACAATTTCGTTATCAACGTTGATAAACCGGGCGCGGAAATACAGCCCACAATGTACGGCCTTTTCTTTGAGGACATTAACTTCGCTGCCGACGGCGGTCTTTATGGCGAACTGGTAAAGAATCGCTCGTTTGAATTTCCTCAGCACTTCATGGGCTGGAAAATCTTAGGGAATGTATGTCTTCAGGATGACGGTCTCTTTGAACGGAATCCACACTACGCCCGACTGTCAAATCCAAGTCATCCGGGCCGACTGACCGGACTTGAAAACGAAGGATTTTTCGGGATAGGTGTTAAGGCCGGCGAGAAATATCGCTTTAGCGTATGGGCACGAACTGTCGATACTGACTCAGCTAAAATCACCGTGCAGCTCGTCGACAAGTCTTCATATAACAACAATCCCCTGCTCGCGGTGACTACCGTAACCGTCAAGGGAAAAGAATGGACTAAATACACAGCCACTCTCACCCCCGAGCTGACACTTGCCGATGCCACCCTGCGCATACTTTTGGCAAAGCCCGAGAGTCCTGTCGACCTCGAACACATCTCACTCTTTCCCGTCGACACATGGAATGGTCACGAAAACGGCCTGCGTCGCGACCTTGTGGAAAAGCTGGCCGACATCAAGCCCGGCGTGCTACGTTTCCCCGGCGGTTGTATAGTGGAAGGCGCTGACCTCCCCACCCGCTATCAGTGGAAAAATACCGTGGGCAAAGTGGAGAACCGCCCGCTCAACGAAAACCGCTGGAACTACTGCCATAACAATCGCTTTTATCCCGATTATTTCCAGAGCTATGGTCTCGGTTTTTACGAGTATTTTCAGTTGGCTGAGGAAATTGGTGCCGAGCCGCTGCCTATTCTCAATGCAGGCATGGTGTGCCAGTATCAAAATCGTCCCGACGACCAGCTCCCGCTCGACAGCATCCGCCCGTTTATTCAGGATGCACTCGACCTGATAGAATTTGCCAACGGCGATACCACGACCACCTGGGGCGCTCTCCGCGCAGAGATGGGTCACCCCGAGCCATTCCGTATGAAATATCTCGGTATTGGCAATGAGCAGTGGACCGAGATTTATCCGCGCAACCTTGAGGCTTTCATTAAGGCAATCCGCTCGAAGCATCCCGAAATAAAGATTGTAGGCTCGTCAGGTCCGAAATCCGACGGCAAAGAATTTGACTACCTCTGGCCGGAAATGACCCGACTCAAAGCCGACCTCGTCGACGAGCACTTCTATCGGCCTGAAGAGTGGTTCCTGCAGCAAGGTGCCCGATATGACAGCTATGATAGAAAAGGTCCTAAAGTGTTTGCCGGCGAATATGCCTGCCATATCCGCGGAAGAAATGAAAATCATTTCCGAGCCGCAATTCTTGAAGCAGCACTCATGACAGGATTTGAACGAAATGCCGACGTGGTTCACATGACGAGCTATGCCCCGCTCTTCGCCCACATCGACGGCTGGCAGTGGCGTCCTGATCTGATATGGTTTGATAACCTGCGCTCTATGCCATCCACGAGCTATCATGTACAGAAACTCTATGGCAACTATAAAGGCTCAAATGTTTTACCGCTTACCATGAACGGAGCTCCCGTAACCGGAGCCTCCGGTCAAAACGGTCTCTTTGCAAGTGCCGTCATTGACAATGACTCGCATCAGGTAATCGTGAAAGTAGCCAACACCGGATATGAGCCTCAGGAAATTAACTTTGATCTTAAAGGCCATGGAGTGAAGATTAAGAATGGTAAAGTTATTTCTCTTACTTCTGATGACCCGGTGGCAGAAAATACTCTTGACAACCCTGATCGTATTGCACCCGTCACTACAGTGCTTGATGTAAAGGGCGACAAATTCTCAACCGAAGTGCCCGCCAACACGTTCTCAGTCTATATTTTCGGAATATAATCACTCAAATTTCAATCCGTTGGATTTCAGCGGAATAGCTATGCAACCTCTTGCCGATAGGGTCTCAATGACCCTGTCGGCAATTTTTGAATTTAGGCAAGGACTGATGAAGACCGTATCGGGAATCTCCGTAGAGTCATTGATACACTCTGTGCGAAATCCTCGCGTAATGATAGTAACCGGATTATTGGAAGCGGAAATTGCAGGCAATCGGTCAGTGAAAACTATATCCCGCTTAGCGGTAGAAAGAGTGGCATTACGTACCTGAGTTATTTTCACGCTGAAAATTCCTCGTGACACCATGAAATCAGCATACTTTCTTTTTATGTTCTCTTCAAGTTCTGGCAGATCGGAAGTGAACGCAGTAGTATACACATCCAATACCGGACGTCGCGGCACCATCACCACCGCATATCGGTGAAATCTTGGCACATATACTACATCATCAGCAACGATCGAGGGAGTAAAAATTGTGAATATTATCGCTGTCAATGTCGCGGTGATAGCGGCTGCAATCGTCTTACGATCCGGGAAATAAAGCATCACAGCGATAACAGACATCACTAAAAGGAAAATGATCAGGCGGGACGGAGAAATGTATATTGAGTCAATGGATGATCCCGGCAGCCCGGCCACTATATCGGTAATCTTGCTCAGAATATGGCATAAGAAGTCGAGAGTATCTACAAGCCATTGCGGTTGCAGTCCGCACCACGTCAATACAAGAAACAACACTCCCCCGCCTAAGATGAATGGCAGCAGGATGGTAAACGGAATATTGACAGCGAGGAAATAGACCGGAACGACGTGGAAGTATACGGCAGCAATCACGCCGGTTCCGGTAGCGGCGGCAAAAGTAGTTGTGAGCCAGGACACAATTTGATATGTCGGACGGTTGCGCTTGTTGACCGGATTGAGCTTTTCGGCGAAAATCAATATGAAAATTACTGCCGTAAACGACAACTGAAAACCGATTGAATAAATCGCTAACGGGTCAAACGTGAGAATACACAGTGCAGCAAAGCACAGGGAATTGACCGGAGCCGGACGGCGCTCGATTATTCTTGATAACACATACACCGTTGCCATGATTACCGACCTTGTCACTGATGGCGTGAGACCGGTCATCACCGCGAAAAGCCACAGCACAATTACTATGACAAATCTTTTGGTCTTATTAGCCCGAACTGCCGTCAGCGGAAAGAGAAAGAGTGAAATAATTATGGTGAAAATGGCTACATGCAATCCGCTAAGTGCCAATACATGTGCCACTCCCGCACGAGAAAATGCCTCTCGGTTATCAGGCATGAGGAAAGAGCTGTCGCCGGTGAGCACAGTGATAAGGAATGTCTTGCTCTCAGCCGACAGCCGCGATGAAGCTAAGTTATCCACAACTCTCTCCCTTAAACGTATCAATGAATTTCTTAATCCTGAAGCCGGATAATATGCGAGCACATCACTCCCTTTCTTTATAATAGCCGTGGCAGTAATGCTTTTATCGTAAAGATACTCGCCGAAATTAAATTCAAGAGGGAGATCGGTCCCTGTATCGGGCGTTTCAAGTGTAGTGCGGAATTTTATAAAGTCGGCTGCATAGATTTCAGGATTGTAATTCCAGCATACGGTGAAAACTTTAAACTGCGAAACAGCAACTGAATTGATACTGTCGACTCTCACTATCAAGTTGCGCGTAGCGTCACCCTCTTTCATCTCCGTCACCGTGCCGGTCACTACTACTTCCTTACCTATTAATCCTTGAGGCGGAGCGACGGGTCGGCCAAGATAACTCACGAGAACACCTGTGGCAACCGCAGCGGAAATTATACCTGAATATCGGAAATCACGCCAAAACAATATTGCGCAGGCTATGCCCAAAGTCACGGCGAGCCATAACGCACAGGCCAACTTACCAAGGAGTATGCCCACAATAAACGCGACTGTCAGCGGCAGCAGAGGTGCCGACGCTGTAGTCAGTCGCGTCTTATTCATCAGTGAAATGGTGTTATGCTATCGTAGCCTTAACTACAAAGAAACTTGATACCCCTATTATGATCCAGAGCGCTACTGCAAGAATCATAGGCTTAACTCCCACACTTTTGATAGTCTTCATGGAAAGAGAAGCGCCTATACAGAAAAGCGTCAACACCAGTCCTCGCTTGGCTATGTATACGAGCGTAGTGGTAAGCCACTCAGGAAGATTCAGGTAAGTGTTGGCTACCATGGCAAGGATAAACAGGAATATAAACCAAGGTATGGAAATCTTACCCGTCTTGTCGCGAAATACGGCCATAGTCACAAGTGCAAGAGGTATTATCCAGAGAGCACGGGTGAGTTTGATAAGAGTGGCAAGTTGGAGCGCCTCGGGTCCGTAAGCCTCCCCGGCACCCACTACCGACGAAGTATCGTGAATAGCAATAGCTGCCCAGGTACCAAACTGCTGCTGCGACATCTCGGCCCAGTGTCCTATCGGCGGGAATATGAAAAGGGCAATGGCGTTGAGGATAAATATCACGCCCAGCGATACCGCCATCTCGTTTTCATCAGCTTTCATTACCGGACCTACAGCCGCAATAGCACTACCACCGCATATAGCAGTACCCGAGGAAATGAGATAGGAAGTCTTGCGGTTGAGGTGCATTGCGTAACCGAGACCCACTCCTATAAGCATTACACCTATCACCGAAACTATAGTAAAGGCCATACCCTCAGAGCCCGACTTAAGCGACTCATATAGATTCATACCGAAACCCAGACCCACCACAGAAACCTGAAGCAGATACTTGGAGGTCTTTTTATTAAATTTGGGGTAAGGACAATCCCCTATTACCAGAGCATAAGCAAGCCCGAGAAACAGCGCTACGGCAGGAGTCACAGCCTGACCGAAATCAGTAAGGTCGGCCGGAATCACACACAATATCATCAGCAGGATATAAATCCACTTCTTAGCTTGATTCATTTGTCAAAGAGTTTAGAGATTCCAGATACGCCAAGTCTCAAAAGCCTGAAGGAGGAGCATTTCAAGCCCATTCTTCACCACTGCTCCCCTGCTCCTCGCTTCCTTCATGAACATGGTCACATCAGGATTATAAAGCAGGTCATAACAAAGATGCTCGGGAGTGAGAAGGTCATAAGGTATGGCAGGGCACTCGTCGACATGAGGATACATACCTAAGGGAGTGGTATTGACAATTACTTTATGTGTATCCATTATTTCAGGCGTAATGTCGGCATATGTTATGACTCCCTCGCGAGCGGTACGCGACACAAGCTGAGACTCTACACCTAAAGTGGCCAATCCGCGGGCTACAGCTCTTGAAGCGCCACCGGTGCCAAGTATAAGCGCCTTACGGCGGAAGTCGGTAATCAGCGGAGCAATCGAGTCACGGAAACCCACCACATCAGAGTTATAACCTTTCAATGTAAAATCGTCGCCCTTGCGAGTGATCTTGATTACATTGACAGCGCCTATTATACGAGCTTCCTCGTCAAGATCATTCATATAGGGAATCACTTGCTGCTTATAGGGGATGGTGACGTTCAGGCCCATGAGGTCAGGATACTCGGCCATCAATTCCATGAAGTCGCCTATATCCGGAATCTCAAAATTAATGTACTCGGCATTAATGCCTTCCGACTCAAATTTATTGTTGAAATACACACGTGAATAAGAATGTGTGAGCGGGTAGCCGATGAGGCCGTAGAGTTTCTTTTCGTCAAAAGCCATATTAAACTATTTTCCTGCAAATTTAGCAAAATTTTTCTCTTATATGAGCGATTTTCAACCGAAATCATTGCAAAGAGATGGAAAATAGAGGCCGATTTTAGGAAGAAACATTTTTTTGTTATAACTTTGTGCTCAAAATCACCTCATCACTACCTCTACTTATGCGCCGACTGCTGACCATACTCCTGATTTTTGCCGCAATGACAGCGGCACAGGCCGCCGCACCCAAGTGGGAGGAAGTGAACACTCCGCCCGTGGAGCTGACAGTAGAGAATCCTGAGACTGACGCCACTAACCACGTGGTAGTGAAGGATGGTTATGTCTACATCTCCTCCACCGAGCCGGTCACCGTAAAGATCTTCACCATTCTCGGCCAGCTTATATCGTCGGAGAAAGTGGCACCCGGCACCCACCGGCTTAAAATCAATGCTCGCGGAATTTACATCCTCAAGCTTGGCAGCATGACGCGCCGCATCACCATCTGACCCGGTAGCGAAATCTGCCGTCCCATTATCACCAACGCCTAAATTATTAAAAGTCCAGTGAAAGCGCTCCTGATAATCAACCCCATCTCCGGCACCTCTACCAAGGAGGGCCTTGACAAATTTGTCATCGACTCTCTTAGCCCTGACGGTTGGGAAATTGATGTAGCGTTCACGAAGGGACACGGCGATGCCACTCTCCTTGCCAAGAAAGCGGTGGCTGAAGGTTACGAGGCCGTGATAGCTGCTGGTGGCGACGGCACCGTCAATGAGACGGCAGCCGCTGTGCGTGATACTGATGTCACTTTAGGGATAATCCCCTGCGGCTCGGGCAATGGTCTTGCTCGCCATGCGGGAATACCTGTGGGTATACGTGAAGGGATAGAAGTTCTCAAGGAAAACAACAGTGTGCCGGCCGACTATATGACCGTCAACGGTATTCCCTGTTTCTGCACCTTCGGTGTGGGATTTGATGCCGCCGTAAGTGCCGCCTTTGCCCGCCAGAAACGTCGCGGTAAATTCACATATCTTAAAAGCACATTTGAGACTTACCGCAACTATGAGCCCGAGCTTTACAGCATAGAAATTAATGGTGAGGTAATTTCCGAGAAGGCTTTTCTGGTAGCTGTGTGCAATGCGTCGCAATACGGCAACAATGCTTATATAGCTCCTCACGCATCCATAACCGACGGTCTGCTTGACGTCACGGTGATACACAACGGCAATACACTTACCACAGCCCTTGTAGGAGTAGATCTGCTGACCGGAATGCTGGAGAAAAATGCACTGATTGATACCATACGCACGCCTGAGCTAAAGATAACACGCAGTAAATCAGGCGCCGTGCACCTTGACGGAGAGCCTATGGATCTTGGCACAGAAATCAATATCAAGTGTCATCCCGGGCGCCTGAAGCTTTTCATGCCCTCTAAGCAACAGCAGTTTACACCTTTCCTTACTCCTCTCGCCGCCCTTATCTCTGACCTGAGAGTCACTATCAACAAGATAGTGAACCCTCTATCGTAAGCAGATATTTCTTTGCGTCAAGTCCTCCGGCATAACCGTGAAGCTTACCGTCGCGCCCTATTACCCTGTGGCACGGAATGATTATTGCTAATGGATTTCTTCCTATTGCCGACGCCACACTTCTCACTGCGAGGGGATTCCCGGCCTTTGCTGCAACTTCAGAATAACTTACCGTGACACCGTAAGGAATTTTCATCAGCGCTTCATAGACTCTTCTCTCACATTCGCTTCCCGATAGCATAACCGGTAAGTCAAACTCTCTTAACGCTCCGCTGAAATACTTGTCAAGTTGCGCTTTGACTCGAAATATAAGTTGCTCATCCTTATCTCCGGCATCAGGATTTGTCCTATGAAACGACTTAGCTATTGTTCCGGTGCGATTCTCGTAATCACACATCACCACACAGCCGTCGCGAGTACCTATCACCAGACGTCCAACGGGTGAATCATAAGCATCTATCATCTTTTATGACGGATTAAGTAACGTGAAATCGCAAGAGCGAGCTTGATAATGCCGTAGTCAATCTCTTCTTTCAACTTATCAATCGCTCCTTCAGGATCCTTCTCATATTCATCCATCACACGCAGATAATTATTCCGAGTAATTACGCGGGAGAAATCCGTGAACTGGTCATTGTCAATCAGTTCTACAAGGTGTGAATAAATCGTGCCGAGTTTCACTCCTTTTATATCAGCGATTTCTACAGGTGAAAAACCCTTGTCAAGAAGCCACTTGGTCTCCTTGAGAGTAGCTCCGGGAGCTGCTGCAGTGCCATGTATACCCAGACTCTTTCTCACTTCGCCCACGAATTTTTTCCAATATCGTATCACGCGCCGCTCGCCGATACCTTCGATAGCAGCAAACGATTCCATGTCGCGCGGCTTGAGGCGAACTATTGATTCGAGCACGAGATCGTTGACCACAAGATAGGGAGCGATGCCCTCTTTCTTGGCCAATTCCTCGCGGGCTTTCACAAGATTAATTCTGAGCAGATCGTCAACCGAAAGCTGGCGACGCTCCTCTACGCGCGCCTTCTTTCCGCGACGTGAAGTCTGGCTGTCGGGCTGGACATACTTGGCTAGCGAAACTTCCACCTCGCCCTTCAGCACCTGCATACCGTAAGGCGTCACGCGCAGATGATTGTGTTCTTCGTAAGCTATCTCAAGCATACCGAGCTGGATGAGTTGCGAGATATAGTGGTTCCACTGCCCGAAGCTCATTTCGCGTCCAGCGCCGTAAGTCTTTATCAGATGATACCCTTTCGACACGAGTTCGCTGCCCGACATCCCGCGAAGTATATCGATCAGCATAGTGATACCCACCTTTTGCTCTGTACGGATTACTGCGCTGAGAGCTTTCTGCGCAATAATTTTACCATCGAAGCGCACGGGAGGATTAGTGCATACGTCGCAATTTCCACAGTCATGAGGAAGTATCTCGTTGAAGTAACTGAGCAGTACCCTGCGGCGGCACACATTACTTTCAGCGTAAGCTTTTATGCGCTCAAGTTTTTCGGTATTGATGGATTTCTGTCCGCTGTCCTCGATAAATGATTGAAGCGTAATGACATCGGAATACGAGTAAAACATCACCGTCTCAGCCTTGGCACCGTCGCGACCCGCACGACCTATCTCCTGATAATACGATTCGATATTCTTGGGAAGATTGTTGTGGACCACCCACCGTATATTGCTCTTGTCGATGCCCATGCCGAAAGCTATGGTCGCGCATACGACCTGAAGTTCGTCATTGGCAAATTTCTCCTGAGTCTCATTGCGCTCCGATACCGAAAGTCCGGCATGATATACGGCCGACTTGTAGCCTCGTTCCTGCAACTCCTTATTCATTGATTCAGCTCCCTTGCGGCTCATACAATAGACTACTCCGGCACCGAAGCGATACTTCTCGATAAGTGATGTGATGACATTGATTTTCTGAGTCTTACCGGGATTTACGAGCACTTTCAGCGAAAGATTGGGCCGGTCAAACGAGCCTATGTAAGATTTATGATTTGACAGCCGGAGCTGTGTGGATATGTCGTCGCGTGTAAGTCGGTCAGCGGTGGCAGTGAGTGCCATCACCGGTACGTTGGGAAAGACTTCCTTAATTTTTGCAAGTTGTGTATATACCGGCCTGAAATCATGCCCCCATTGTGATATACAGTGGGCCTCGTCGATAGCTATAAGATCCACCGGCAAGTCACGGCTCCATCTGTCAATCTCCATGAGCAGTCGCTCAGGAGATATATAGAGTACTTTTATCATGCCGGAAGATAGCTTGCGAAGGATGTCGGCATTCACTTCATCGCTTTGAAGAGAGTTGACCGAAGCTGCCGGAATACCGTTGGCAAGGAGCGCCTCGGTCTGATCCTTCATCAGCGACAGCAGGGGCGAAACCACGATTGTGAATCCGCTGCCGAGAAGTGCCGGTATCTGATAACAGATCGACTTTCCTCCTCCGGTGGGCATCAATACTGTTAGGTCATGCCCTTTGACCACATCGGTGATGATATCGAGCTGCAGCGGACGGAAAGTGGAATATCCGAAAAAGCGCCTCAGTAATCCTGTGGCGCGTTCATGTATCTCTTGTACGGTAAGTTGTGACGGTAACATTTTAATCAATAAGCGTTTTCTTCGCCGCCTACTGCATTAAGTACGGTACGAATCATGATCTTGATGTCAAGGAAAAATGTCCAGTGCTCGATATACCATATATCATGCTCCACTCGGCGCTCCATCTGCCACAGCTCCTCGGTCACTCCGCGGTAACCCCTTACCTGTGCCCAACCGGTTATGCCGGGTTTAACGATATGGCGCACCATATATTTCTCGATGAGGCCGGAGTATATTTCAGTGTGCTTGAGCATGTGAGGACGCGGGCCCACGACCGACATATCGCCGAGAAACACATTGATAAACTGCGGAAGCTCGTCGATACTCGTGCGACGAAGGAAATCGCCCACTTTGGTTTTACGGGGGTCATCGCGTGTAGCCTGCTTGGAATCGGCGGCGTCGTTTACTCGCATTGTGCGGAATTTCCAGCACAGGAATTCCTTGCCGCGGTAGCCGGTGCGCTTCTGCTTGAAAAATATAGGGCCGGGCGAACTGATTTTAATAGCTATAGCTACCGGAATGAAAATCAATGGAGAAAAGAGCAGGAATGTGCCTGACACAAAGATGTCAAATGCCCGCTTAAGCGTGGAGTTCACTACATTGTCGAGCGGATTATGGCGGGTAACCATCACCGGCATCTGCCCCATGCTTTCGAGGTGAAACTGGCGGCTGAGGTAGCGAGAAATCTGCGGTACGAAGCGGAAGTCAACCATGTGATTGTCACACATCTGCACTATCTTCCTTACCTTATGCTCATCTTCTCCCGATAAGGTATAATAAGCCTCCTCGATGGAATTGTCGATGATGTAATCGTCAAGCTTGTCGAGAGTGCCACGATAGAGGTGTTTGTAAGGGAAGTCAGGTGGACATGTATCATCAAAAAAACCGTGAAAGTTGTATCCGAAACCGGCGTCACTCTGCATCTCTTCATAGAAACGCTGAGCCGTGGGACCGGTCCCCACTATCACCACGCGGCAATAATTTCGGTCACGGCGGCGATAGCGCTTTATCACAAAGTGAGAGGCTGTCCACCATAGCAGGAAGAGAAGGACTATCGTGGTATAAAATTCCGCGAAAACTCTCCATGGCAGACTGTCGATACCCATTATATAAAGTAATGTGATAAACAGCAGTGCATGCACTCCAACGGCGCGGAGCGAACTCACCATCACGCGATCCATCTGTATGGTACGCACTTTGTGTATAGAGCTGAACCATACGGCCGAAGGGATGTAAGCCACGTTGACGAGAAGCCAAACGACACGCATATTCCACTCGGTCACCGACGGATTGAGGGCGCATGTCAGCAGATAGACTCCATTGAGAATAATGAAGTCGAAGAAGGTGAGAATATTATGCAGGAATCTGCCGTATTTACCTTTCTTGGTGATTAATGACATAGTGTGGCCGGTAACGTTTTAACTTATACCTTACGCTGCGGGCGCAAAGGTAAAATTATCATAGGCGAAAAGGTTCCGGCAGAAGGTATCTGCCGGATATCCTTTTATGAAAGAGATGCTCGATTACTTGAGCTTGGAGTCAATCAGCTTAATCTTGCCTTCAAGCTCGGCGATATCATCCTTGATGCGCTGTATCTTGCGGTTAAGGTCGCGGAGCATCGACTCGCCGGTCTTTGACTTGGAGTTGAAGAAGAGCAGATTGTTTTCGTAAGTGTTGAGTTCATTGCGGCGCTGCTCGCATATACGGGCTATGCGCTCGCGCTCACGGTACAGGCGCTGTGAATCGCTGCCCATTTCGTCGATCATCGTGCTGAAATTCTCGGTATTCTTGCGCTTGTCACGAGCTCCCAGGCTGTCGTAGAGACGGTCAACCACAGCGCGGTATTCCTTAAACACCTTATCTTTTTCCGAGAAAGGCACATGACCGGTTTGTTGCCAGCGGGCCTGAAGGTCACGGATTGACTTAAGAAGTTCGTTGCGGTCAAGTTCTTTCTTTTCAAGCTCCTTAAGCTCCTCGATGATAGCTTTCTTGGCTTTAAGGTTTTCCTGCTCCACCTTGCGGGCATCGCTGGTGTTTTTCTTTTTC
Organism: uncultured Staphylococcus sp.; assembly: GCA_964477665.1. Classification (GTDB taxonomy): domain Bacteria; phylum Bacteroidota; class Bacteroidia; order Bacteroidales; family Muribaculaceae; genus Duncaniella. Next base: position 2,315 of record CAYZFG010000032.1, on the reverse strand, counting down.
TGCTCAAAGAAATAGTCACACGCGGCGAGGAAACGGCGCCAGAGAGCTTCGCTGTATTTCTTAGCTACGGGGCCCACTGATTTCCATTCCTTCTGCAGAGCTACGAGGCGATTGGTAGTCTTGGTCCAGTCAGTGCTGTCCTTCAGCGACTCGGCTTCCTCACACATGGCAGTCTTCTTCTCCATATTGGAAGCGAGTGCATCCTTCATGGTCTTGAAGAATTCAGCCTTGGCCGAGAAAAATTTATCGCATGTGGCGCGGAAGCGGGCGAAAAGTGCATTATTGTTTTTACGCGAGGCAAATCCGAGTTTTTTCCATTCATTCTGCGCATCGAGAATCTGACGGGTCATTTCATCCCATGCCGCATAGGTATTGAGAACTGAAAAGTCAAGGGCTTCCACTCGCTCACACAGAGCTGTCTTTGCTTCCTCATTAGCACGCTCGCGAGCCTTGCGCTCTTCAAAGAATTGCTGATAAGCTTTATTGATTTGCGCCGAAATGTCCTTGAAACGGTTCCATACATCCTCGCGAAGTTCTTTAGTCACGGGGCCTATCTCGCGCCACTTGTCGTGGAGCACCTGAAGGCGACGGAAAGCTACTACCACATCTTCTTCCTGAAGGAGCTTGCCGGCCTCGGTGATAAGCAATTCCTTCTCGCCGAGATTCTTCTTGAAATCATAGTCACGCAGCTCCTTATTGATCTTGAGCTGGTCATAGAATCTCTCACACGCTTCCTGATACTGCTTCCATATCTCGCTCGAACAGGTAGGATTTACCTCCCCTATCGTCTTGAATTTAGCCTGAAGCTCGCGGGCTTCGGTAATGACACGGTTGACATTATCAGTATCGTCGCTCATCTCAAGCAGGCGGGCGATAATTTCTTTCTTAAGCTGCAGATTACGCTCCTGCTCGGCTTCGAGAGCAGCGCGGTAAGCGGCTTTCTTTTCCTTTATATTATTAAGGAGAGCTTTGAATTGCTCTTCGGTATCATCAGTTTCTGTCACGGTGAAAGCTTCGTCGGTCTCGGGCACGGCAGCCTGTTCTTCACCACGACGCAGGTAATACTGCTGTTTCAGGCGAGCAACTTCGTCTGAAGAAATATCCGCAGCATCCATCTCCGAGACGCTCACAAGGCGCTCGATTATCTGCTGTCGGGTCAGAGGTGAATCATTTTCAGCCGGTTCCTCAGCCTGAATTTCGTTCACTGTTTCTACTTTCACGGCATCTGCCGGTGCCGATTCATTGAGGGTTACATCCCGCTGCTCTTCGGCATTTACCGGGGATGAGTCACGCAGTTCCATAAGGTTAAATAATGGTGTTATAATAAATAATTCCGTAAATATAGACATTAAAATCTGAATTATCAACGCATTTCAGCCGAATCAGTCAAATTTTAACATTAATAAACATTTTCTCTCCACCACATAATTTACTTTACATGAATAGCAATAAAAAGCCTGAAAATACTTTATAAATATCCGAAATTATATTATCTTTGCACAATCTCTCCCACCTATGACTGAATTATAAACACTAATTTTCAATTATAAAATACAAATCATCAATGAAAAGAGTTTATACTTTTGGAGATGGTAAAGCTGAAGGCAATGCCTCAATGCGCAATCTCCTTGGTGGTAAAGGCGCCAATCTCGCCGAAATGAACCTTCTCGGTATGCCCGTTCCTCCGGGCTTCACCATCACTACCGAAGTCTGCACCGAATATACTGAAAAAGGTCGCGACGAAGTAGTAAAGCTCATCAAGAATGATGTGGAGAAAGCTATCGCCCACGTCGAAGAGCTCACCGGTAAGAAATTCAATGACCCCGCCAATCCCCTTCTCGTTTCCGTTCGCTCAGGTGCCCGCGCTTCCATGCCCGGCATGATGGATACCGTCCTCAACCTCGGTATGAACGACGCTACCGTGGCTTCACTCGCTGAAAAGAGCGGCAATCCCCGCTTCGCTTGGGACAGCTACCGCCGCTTCGTGCAGATGTATGGCGACGTGGTGCTCGGCATGAAGCCCAAATCCAAGGCCGACATCGACCCCTTCGAGGAAATCATGGACCGCGTGAAAGAAGAGAAAGGTGTTAAACTCGATACCGAGCTCGATGTTGAGGATCTCAAAAACCTCGTGACACTCTTCAAGGCTGCCGTTAAGGAATACACCGGCAAAGACTTCCCCGACGATGCTTGGGAACAGCTCTGGGGTGGTATCTGCGCCGTATTTGACAGCTGGATGAACGAGCGCGCCATCCTCTACCGCCGCATGAACCAGATCCCCGAAGAATGGGGTACCGCCGTCAACGTTCAGGCTA
>CAYZFG010000031.1:0-25900 GCA_964477665.1 uncultured Staphylococcus sp. | reverse complement strand
GTCACAATTCTGTTCACTTATGGATTCATGACGATTAATAGGAAAATTTGAAATCGGTCGTAAGGACGTCGCTTTGCGACGTTTCCTTGAATAACAATAAGCTATTATTCGGCTATACAAAAGGTTACATTAGGTTCTTCCTGGAAACGTCGCCAAGCGACGTCCCTACGACCATTGTTAAAAATTTGCATAAAATTTTCTTAAGTCAACAGCATTGTGGAGCGTCTTGCAGAACTTTCTTTAAAACCAATTTTTCACTTCCCCTTATAACTTATAACTCTGACCTATGACTTAAAAATTTCGCGAGGCCGGGCGATGATGACCCGGCCTCGCGATATGAGGTATGGACGATGACAATGAATTACTTCTTGCGGCGGTTGCCGTAGCGGCTCATGAACTTGTCTACACGACCTGCGGTGTCGACGAGCTTCTGCTTGCCGGTGAAGAAGGGGTGAGACGAGCTGGTGATTTCAAGCTTAACCAGAGGATAGGTTACGCCGTCAACTTCAATTTCCTCGCGGGTAGCAACAGTAGAACGAGTGATGAAGATCTCGTCGTTGGACATGTCTTTAAAAACTACTTCGCGATAGTTGCTGGGATGAATATCTTTTTTCATTGTCGTTGAAGATTTTAAATATCAATTTTATTATTAGAAAACCGCGCTGGTAAGACGCACTTTCTCGTAATGGCGGTGCAAAGATAGCTATTATTCTTTAACCCACAAAACTTTACCGGAATTTTCTTTCCGTTACGGAGTAATTTTTTCTCTCGCTTATGCCTTTTACCGCCTTTTTCTTGCTATTACCGCGACCCTGTTTTGAAAACTCGGGAAAGATACTCCACCCTTATTTACCGTGGCTTCCAGGCCTGAATACAATTCCTCTACCTCATCACCGTCGGCGAAAAAGCACCCGAGATTGATCTTGCGCCCGGCCACGGGAGCTACTTGAATCACCACGGTATCGCCGCGGGCGGTGCGGGCGCAGGTGTGCACGTCGATAGTCTTCTGCCGCCCAAGGCCTATGGCAGGATGCGCCTTGCGAATATTGCCCAACCGGCGGTAATGGTCGAGGCGAGTGGAGTCGATACTGTCCCAATTCATATCGGAGCGAAATGCCTGAGCGCTGTCAACATTATATTGCGCGTCGCTCAGCCCGCGACCTGTCTCGTCGCCGTAAAACACCTGCGCCACACCCGGCGCGAGGAGCAGAGTCGTGCCGCAATCTATCATATTGTCGGGGTCAGCATCGCGGTAGTAGGAATTATTCAGATAGCTGAACGGATGCCATGACGGATGCGCGGCAATACTGTCGGAATACGCTTGCCACACTCTCACTATCCCGTCGAGATCGCCACGCTTCGGGAAGAAGAAATTGACCATACTCTTAAATCCGGCAGCGGCATAGTCGGGCTTATAGTCAATGTCGGCCTTATCGAAATCTCCGGTCATGTAGAAGGGCTCTGTGCTGTCAGCCATCGGCTCCCCCTTATGCTTCTCGCGCCAGCGGGATAGAGCGGCATTGCAAGCTGCATACAGCTCGGCCCAGCGGTTAATATGTACATTTTCAACAATATCGCAACGAAATCCGTCGATACCGAATTCCTCCACCCACGCGGCAATCCATTCTATGACATATTGCGACGGACTCCACTCACGATCGCGGCGCAGGTCGAGCGACGAGGGGTTGACCCATGCATCATTGGTCCTCCCCTCGCGCTCCCACTTGCGATGAAGAAATGCAGGAATATTCACGGCTTCGTCTGACTCATCCTTATAGTCAGGCATACCGTAAAGTGTGGCTTCAAGAGGATTGGATTCATCCCACTCCTCGTCGGGCATACGTATCCACCCGCGGTCATACCACCCGTCCCAGCCAAGGCGGGTCTCGTAAAACTTGTCAAAGCTCCAGTCTTTGATATGCCGTGCAGCTTGCTCGGGAGTAAGGCCGGTCTCGGCAAATCCATATTCCACCGCATCGGCAAGCGTGGGGTAGCCGGGATCATTGAGATTAGCGCCGAGCATCACTCTTATACCCTGGGCATGAAGGGTATCGACCAGTGCACGAAATTCCGCTATGGTGCCATAATTCTTGTCAATCTGCGTATAGTCGAGCGGATAATAGCCATGGTAACCGTAGTGGGGAAAATCATTTACTGCCCCGCTGCCCGACATCCATCCGTGGATCTGCTCATACACATCAGTCATCCACACCACATCCACGCCCAAGTCCTTGAAATATCCCTCGCGCGCCTTGGAAAGAAGTCCGGCGAAATCGCCGCCGTGAAATGTGGCAGCGTTGAGCCGCTCACTTCCGTGGTCGATGATACGGCCATAGTTGGCATCGTTGGTCGTATCGCCGTTGCAGAATCTGTCAGTTATCACAAAATACACCGTGGCTTTCCCCCAGTCAAATCCGTCGGTGCCGGCCTTCGTGACCGACATTGCACCGACGATGCTCAATAAAATAAGTAAAACAGTCTTTTTCATTACGAATCAATTTTCGGCAAATTTACTTACCTCCGGCGATTCGTGAAATACTGATTTATAACCATCACAATATATTCATAGCCGCAGCGGCGGTCACGGCCTCTACAGAATTGCCCACACTGAGTTTTTCGAGAATATTCTGGCGGTGACGGTTGACGGTGTGGATGCTGATACCGAGAGCTGCCGCTATCTGCTTGCTCGCATAGCCATTGCGTATGAGGCTCAGTATCTCCTTCTCCCGAGGCGTGAGGATATGCAAGCGCTTTTCTTCCAGCGCAATATCCCTCACTTCGCCCGTAAGTTCGCTCATAATTCGCGGGCTGATACCGTGCTCTTCCTTCTGAACGGGCGAGAGCGCATAGCTGCAAAGTATGAGCCACATCTTCCCTGCCGGTGACAGGCGCATGATTTTAGTGCTATTATCAATATAGATGTACTGTCCCCGGCGGTCACGGAGCCGAAACCTGCAAGTGGCCTTGTAATGCAACTTTTCTTCCCGCGGAAGCGTGTCAACAAACTTGAAAAACTCATATTCAAGCATACGCTTATCCACAAGATCCTCAGGATGAATACGCGCATATATCACATCCTCATCGCTTGAGTTCATGTCGCGGCAATAGTAGCCGTCATCGGAAAGACCGGCAAGATAAGCGAGCGACGCTGCTGAAATATGGCAGGTATCGGCGGCGGCATCGGTCACCACGCGGCAACCGCCGTCGACCGCCACCGCCGTGTCGGCCTCACGCTTACAATCAGCCCACACCTGATAATCGAGCTTTTCAGCGTCAAGATTCTGACTTTCATATATGCCGGTGAGCTCTTTACGCAATACATCCATTGAAGTACGATTTTTTACTTGTGCAAAAATAGCAAAAACCATTATTTCTTTATATCTTTGTATATATGAAAAATGCTGTTTCACGCTCTCCTCTATCCCCGCGCCTGCAGGTGGCCGAGCTGATAAAGTGGATGAGCACCGATGTATATGAGAAAGACCATATAATCGCCATGGCACTGCTCTGCACCGTGGCGGGGGAAAACATATTCCTGCTCGGACCTCCGGGCACGGCCAAGAGTATGGTGGCGGCAAGGCTGAAGGGTGTGTTTAAGGATGCGCGCTCGTTTGACTACCTGATGTCTCGTTTCTCCACGCCCGACGAGATTTTCGGCCCCGTGTCAATATCGCGACTTAAGAAAAATGACCGCTACGAGCGTCTTACCGAGGGGTATCTGCCCGAGGCGCATGTGGTGTTTCTCGACGAGATCTGGAAAGCGGGTCCGTCGATACAGAACACTCTGCTCACCGCCATAAATGAGCATACTTTCTACAACGGCGGAGCCCCCGTGAAGATTCCCATGAAGGTGCTCATCGCCGCATCCAACGAGCTCCCCGCCCGCGACGAGGGGCTTGAAGCGCTCTGGGATCGATTCCTCATGCGCATGATATCTAATTGTATCGACTCGGAGCGCGACTTCTTCAAGATGCTCGTCTCCCCGCAGGCCGTCCCCGCTCCGCCGGCTGACGAATTGCTTATAACTGACGAGATTTACCACCGCTGGCAGCGCGAGGCGGCCAAGGTGGAACTTTCACCGGAGGTGCGCGACGCCATAAGCTTCGTGCGCTCGCGCCTTAACAAACTCGAAACCGACGACGGCAATAAGCTCCGCTTCTACATCAGCGACCGCCGCTGGCGCAAGGCTTACGGATTGATGCAGACGTCGGCCTTCCTGAATGGCCGTGACGTAATTGACCTGACGGATTTCTTCCTGCTCGTCCACTCGTTCTGGAACGACATCGACGCTATCCCTGCCGTGGTGGAGACATTTGCCGAGAGCATTACGGCATGGCTGCGCAACGATATTCATGAGCTCGAACTCAACATACGCCGCTCCATGAAAGCCGACACCACCCAAGCAGCCAAAACTGCCGAGCCCGAGCGACGCGAGCCGAAAGTATATGACTACTTCTACTACAAGCTCGACGGCCACCCCGCCGGCGACCTGTATTTCTCAAAATATGACTACTCGACGCTGACCGACACAGCCCGGCAGGGTGTGTTATATCTCGACACGGCGCGCAAGAAAAGAATGTTACGGGCACTGATTCCGGGCACACAGTTTGACGCCAAGGCTCAAAATGCCACCGAAGTGCGTCAGGTGAGCCTCCGTCGCTCGGATACGGGTGTATACATCGACTCTATGCCCTATCCTTTTGTGACCGACGGCGGCGCCCCGACTACGTCCTCTGACGTCTCCCCCAAGAAATCCACGGCGCTTAAGAATATGCCTGTGTATCAGCGAGTGGCGGCTATGGAAAAGATGCTTGCCCAACTCACTGACCGCTGGAATGAATCGGTAAAATCCACATGGAATTCCGAGCCTAATCTCTTCCTGCCTCGCTCTGACCGTTCTGTCATAGACAAGGCTCTGAAAGAGGCTGACGGACTGCTGCGCACCGTGGAAGTCAAACTCAAGAATCTCCGCTCGATGCTATGACGGTCTACACCGATACCGACGCTCTCACGCAGCACTACTCCGAGGTCTTTGACTTCTACCTTGAGGAGCGCAAACTACCGCCCGGCAGCGACAGCTCCGACTCTCTGCTGACCGCCTTGACCGAGATAGCCGACGACTATCGCGACATGGCCGAGTCAAGCGCCGAGATGGGTGAGGCGATACGCTCGGCGGCCTCATCGGTGATGGGTGAGTTGGCTGAGCAATTCGTAGCGCTTGATCAGGATGCTGCCGGAGAGCTTGACCTGATCGATCGCTTCGAGCAGGCCTCCCTTGAAGGCAAGCGCGCTATGTGGCAGCAGGTTAAGTCTACCATCGAGCAAGGCTACTCGGTGCTTGAAGTCAATCTTCCGGGCTACATAGAGCAATTTTCTACCGAAGACCGCGAGGCGGTGTTTGCCGCCCTCATCGGCGACTGGCGCGATGCGTGTATGGCTAAATTGGAAAGGCTCCGTCAGTCTATCGTCACATCCAACATACAACCGGCCAAGATGGCCGTGGGCTCACGCGCTACGGCCGACATGGAGACACGCCGCGAGGTTGCCCGGTTGACGCGCCGCTTCCCCGTGCTTGACGAGATAGCGCGCGAGATAGGACGCGCCCGCACTTCGCCCACGCAGACGGTCGACTCTGTTTTCTATCGCTTCCTGCCGTCGTCAGTGTCGCGCAACGATTCAGGCAAGGAGATAGATGCCGTGGTGACCGGCAACGACGTGAGCCGCCTGCTTCCGGCCGAACTTTCGATGCCCGACGATGTATTTGATCACAAATTCGTTGCGAGGCAGTTGCAGCAGTTTGACAGCCGCTCCCGAAACACTCCCCGCCGCACCGAAGAGCATCGCCCCGCCCCGCGACTGAGCCGCGGCCCCATAATCATTGCAGTCGACACAAGCGGCTCCATGACAGGCGAACCGCTGAAAATAGCCTTTGCTGTGGTGCGCCAACTCGTATCTACGGCTATCACCGAGCGCCGCGCGTGTTACCTCATATCATTCTCCATACGCACCCGGGCCATCGACCTTGCTTCGCCCTCATGCCGCGGAAAGCTCAATGATTTCCTCAATAATTTCTACTGCGGTGGCACATCGGGCGAGCAGATGCTCTCCCACGCAATCGCCACTCTCCATAGCGACACTTATGAGATGGCCGACATATTGATAATCAGCGACCTGAAATTTGACCGCCCATGCCCCGCCACTCTCATGGCCATGCAGCGGGAGCAGGCTCTCGGTACACGGTTTCACGCCCTGCAGATCGGCAGCTCTTGCCACCTGTACAATAAAATTCTCGACCGTATATGGCAAATTCAGCTGTAGACAACCGCTATATAATCAACCCCTCGTTCCGGCTCCGCACCGCCCATCTCTCCGTGGCATGGCACGAGGTTGACGCACCCACGCTTCAGGCTGAGGGGGCTATAGACATGCCCGGGCGACTGACACTTAAAAATGATGTGGCTGTAGAGGTTATTAGTGAATTTCATGGCTCACAGCTCGACATAATCTATTCACCCCTAACAGACTTCGACACTCCGCGGGTGCAGAAATGGCTGCGCGAACTCATGCGCGACGTCATCACCGCCCGCGCCCGCGAGATACTTCCCGCAAGAGTGAAATACTGGGAGAGGCTTAAGGGTGTACACGGAAAGGGTGTGAAAGTAAAGAAGTTACGCAAAAATGTGTTAGGCTGTTGCACGGGCGATAATGAAATCCATCTTCCTCCTTTTCTTGTGATTTTCAAGCAGGAATGGATGGACGGCGTGATTCTCCACGAGATGGCCCACTATGTCCACAAGCACCACCGCGCCCCCTTCTGGAACTACCTGTCCCAACTTCTCGGCACGGATGCCCGCAAGGTAGATGCAAAAACTGATATTGCCCTCTCGCCCTACTTCGACTACTACTGCTATCTCACTTCCTGAAAAAAAGCAGGTGGAGAATTGAGCAATTCTTACTACCTTTACAGGCGATTTTGGAAAAATCACTATATGGCAGCTTCAAAATCATATTCAGTCGACATGACCCATGGCGGTCTGGCGGGGAAGATTATAGTCTTCGCCCTGCCTCTCATAGCCTCGGGTATATTGCAGCAGTCGTTCAACGCCGTTGACGTGGCTATGGTGGGCCGCTTCACGGGTCCTGAAGCCATGGCAGCCGTGGGCAGCAACGGTGTGATAATCAGCATCCTCGTGAATCTTTTCCTGGGAATAGCCGTGGGTGCCAATGTGGTGATTGCCAACTATATCGGTATGAAAAACAATGCCGCTACCGCGCGCTCCGTAGCCACGGTGGCCGTGGTATCGGTAATAAGCGGTTTCATACTCCTCATAGCCGGCGTGACGCTTGCCCGCCCCATTCTCGAAGCCATGAGCGCTCCTCCCGACGTGATCGACGGCGCAACGCTCTACCTCCGCATCTACTTCCTCGGGATGCCGTTTATCATGATCTACAACTTCGGTTCGGCCATCATGCGCAGTATGGGCGACACGAAGCGCCCGTTTTACGCCCTGCTCGTCGGCGCCGTAGTCAATACCGTGCTCGACTATATCATGGTCAGGTATTTCTCAATGGGCGTGAGCGGAGTAGCCATAGCCACCGTGATAGCCAACGGCGTAAATGCAGCCATCATCATCTACCTTCTTCGCCGTGAGCCTGAGCCTTTTACGCTTCATCTTCGCCGCTTGACTCTATCCATGCCCGACCTTGTGAAGATGCTGAAGATAGGTATTCCGGCCGGACTGCAAGGCATGGTGTTCTCGATTTCCAATATCTTCATACAGACGACGGTCAACTCCTTCGGCTCGGCTGCGGTAGCCGGTTCGGCCGCCGCCCAGACCTATGAATCATATTGCTATTACATCATCAGCGCCTTTGCCGCATCGACTATAGCCTTCACCGGCCAGAACTACGGCGCCGGACTCCTCGACCGCTGCCGCAAAGTATTGTGGATATGTATGGGACTATGCGTGGCCCTGGCCGGAGCTGCCAACCTGATAATTTCTTACAATGCCTCGTGGTTTCTGAGCGTGTTTACCGACAACCCCGACGTGGCTCGCTTTGCCACCGAGCGCATCAACTCCGCCTTGCGATTTCAGTTTATCGCCGCGAGCTATGAAATCGCCGGAGCCTACATGCGCGGCCTTGGCTACTCTATGACCCCGATGTTGCTTACCATACTCGGCACCTGCGTATTACGCATAGCATGGGTCGCCACTATAAGCGTGCGCTACCACACCTTCCCCGCCCTGCTGCTTGTATATCCCGTGTCGTGGGCCGTCACCGGACTCATGGTGCTCGCCGCCGCCCTCATCGTAACCCGCCTTGTCAGGAAAAAGCAACACATCCTGCCGGGTTGATAAAAGATAGCCGACGATAATGCTATTAACAATCTCAAGTAGATTATCGCTACAATCTGAGAGTTTTTTATTACCTTTGTGGAAAAGTTATGGATATCAAAGGTATACTCACAAAAATCAAAGAAACCATCTTGCAGATCGTACCTGATGCAAGAGTGATACTCTACGGCTCTCAGGCGCGCGGAGATGCTCGCCCTGATTCCGATATTGATATTCTTGTACTTCTTCCTGACAGCTTTGAAGGCACTGATTTTGTCAAGACTAAAATCCGCATATCCTATGACTTGTATGACTTGTCGTTTGCTGAAAACGTTGACATCTCTCCTTTAATCCTTGTACCCAAAGTTTTTTATGCACGCAAGACTCCTTTCACAGTCAACATTGCCAACGAAGGAATAGAATTATGACAGACCACCTTGACCCTCAATCCCGCTTAGACCTAATTAATTACAAGCTTGAAAAAGCGCGTAATACCATTAAGGAATCTCTGTTTCTCGCTGATGGAGAATATTACAATACGGCTATCAACCGCCTATATTACGCGGTATATTATGCAGCGTCGGCACTAATGATTTCTGTAGGTATCGAAGCGGCCACCCATAAAGGAATCAAGACGATGCTCGGACTGAAATTTATCCACACCGGGATTCTCCCCATGGAATACGGAAGAATTTACAAAATACTGTTCGATAGTCGTCAGGAAGCTGATTACGAAGATTTTGTATATTACGAGAGACAGAATTATGACGATCTTGCTCCTCTTGCCGGAAAATTCATCGAGGCAGTGGAATCTATAGTATTAAAGCAATAACGCCGGCTACGGCTCATTACCGGCCGTTATCGTTGCAATCTGTAAGAATTTTTATTACCTTTGCGGTAAAAATTTTTCTTAATGGATACCTCCACCCGCATCAGATTTGCGTTTATTGCCGTGTTGTGGCTCGTGCTTTGCTATCTCGTGATAGCTTCGCAACCGTTCACGCCCTGGGTAGCGTTTGTGCTCGTCACTTCGGGCATAGTAGTGTGGGTGCCCCTTTACAAGAAGTATATAAAGAATGGCAAACGCGACAAATGAATCCATATCTCAAGCGCCGCTTTACCCTCTGCTGAGCGGTATCGACTCGCCGGCCGACCTTCGCAAGTTGCCCGTAGACGAGCTCCCTGCCGTGTGTGAGGAGCTGCGACGCTTTCTTATTGCTTCTCTCTCCAAAAATCCTGGTCACTTCGCTTCGTCGATGGGTGCCGTGGAGCTCACAGTCGCTCTTCACTACGTTTTCAATACGCCTTACGACCGCATTGTGTGGGACGTGGGGCACCAGGCTTACGGCCACAAGATTCTCACAGGTCGCCGTGACCGATTCGAGACTAATCGCACTATGGGCGGTCTGAGCGGATTCCCCAACCCCGCCGAGAGTCCCTACGATACTTTCACGGCCGGCCACGCGTCCAACTCCATCTCGGCCGCGCTGGGTATGGCCGTGGCATCGCAACTGCAGCCCGACGAGCCCAAGCGAAATGTAGTGGCCGTGATAGGCGACGCGTCGATAAGCGGCGGCCTGGCCTTCGAGGGCTTGAACAATGCCGCCAACTCCAACGCCGACCTGCTTATCATCCTCAACGACAACGACATGTCGATCGACCGCAACGTAGGCTCGCTCAACTCCTACCTTGCCCACATGACCACGTCGAAGGCTTACAATAATTTCCGCTATCGCATCTACAAGCTCCTGCGAAAGATGCACCTTGTAAGCGACCGCTCGCGGGGCAAGATTCTGCGGTTCAACAATAGCCTCAAGTCGCTTATCACCGATGAGCAAAATATCTTCGAGGGCCTGAACATCAGATATTTCGGCCCCTTTGACGGCCACGATACCGAGAATCTCGTCAACGTGCTCCGCGACATCAAGGATATGTCGGGTCCACGCATCCTCCACCTCCGCACCGTGAAAGGTCGCGGCTATGCACCCGCCGAGGCCGACCCTGCCCACTGGCACGCCCCCGGCCGTTTCAACCCCGACACGGGCGAGCGCATCACGTCGCCCGGCGAGAATCTAAAGTATCAGGATGTTTTCGGCAAAACTCTCGTGGAGCTGGCCGGTAAAGATCCCCGCATAGTGGGCATCACTGCCGCCATGCTGTCGGGTACATCAATGATAATGATGCAGAAAGCGTATCCTGACCGCACGTTTGACGTGGGCATTTCCGAAGGCCACGCCGTGACTTTTGCCGGCGGTCTGGCCAAGGATGGTATGCGCCCGTTTGTAGCCATTTATTCATCTTTTCTCCAGCGCGCTTACGATCATATAATCCACGACGTAGCCATTCAAGGACTTCCCGTGGTATTTGCCATAGACCGCGCCGGAATTGTGGGCGAGGATGGCGTGACTCACCACGGCGCTTTTGACCTTGCTTATCTCCGCTCCATTCCGGGTATTACCGTCACCGCACCCCGCGACCCGCTCTACCTGCGCCGCCTCATGCTCACGGCGTCCGAGACGTCAGGCCCATTCGCAATCCGCTATCCCCGCGGCACAGGGCGCAATCTTGAGCCGGAACCTGCCGAGCTCACTCCCCTTCCCGCAGGAAAGGGGGAATGTCTGCGTGAAGGAAAGGATATAGCCGTGCTCACTATAGGCACCGTGGCCTCGGACGCCGTCAAGGCCATCGACCGGCTCATCGCCGAGAATCCCGGCATCACAGTGGCTCACTACGATATGATCTACCTATCCCCCATCGATGAAGAAATCCTCGCCCGCGTGGCCGAGTCGGGTGCACCGATAGTGACCGTAGAAGACGGTACCATAAAGGGTGGCCTCGGATCTACCGTGCTCGAATGGATGGCTGATCACGATTTCAATCCTGTGGTGCGACGCCTGGGCATGCCCCATCATTTCGTCACGCAAGGCACTGTAGCTCAGCTCAAAGCCGAGTGTGGGTATGATGCCGACGGTATTTACGATACTCTCAAATCCCTTATACCTGAACGCCGATGAAGATTGTGATAGCCGGAGCCGGGTCAGTAGGCTCTCACTTAGCCAAGATGCTCTCGCGTGAGGAGCAGGACATCACGCTTATCGACACCGATACCGAGCGTCTCGCCGCCATCGATGCCAACTATAACCTGCTCACTGTCAACGGCAATCCCACGTCATTTCAGGTGCTTCAGCAAGCTCACATCGAGGGTTGCGACCTATTTATCGCCGTCATGCCCTACGAGACTCGCAATCTCGTGGCCTGCGCCATCGCCCACAGCCTCGGAGCCAAGAAGACCGTGGCCCGCGTGGATAATTTTGAATACAAGATGCAGGCCCACAAGGAGTTTTTCGCCTCGCTGGGCGTAGCCGATGTCATATATCCGGAGTATCTTGCTGCACTGGAAATCATCACGGCTCTGGAGCACAACTGGGTGCGACACTGGTTTGAGCTCCACGACGGCGAGCTCATAATCGTGGGCGTGAAGATACGCGACAATGCCCCCATCATCGGTATGCAGCTCAAGGAGTTGGCCGTGTCACACCGCTCATTTCACGTGGCGGCCATCAAGCGCAACCATGAGACTATCTTCCCCCGCGGTGACGACTTCATCCGCTCCAACGATATAGTATATTTCGCCACCAAGCGCGAGGATGTCGACAAGCTCGTCGACATCTGCGGCAAACTCTACCGCCCCATTCGCGACGTGATGATAATGGGCGGTAGCCGCATCGCTATCCGCCTGGCCCACATGGCATCTGACAGGTATAATTTCAAGATTATCGAAAACGACCGCGACCTGTGTGTGCGTCTGGCCGAGAAGTGCCCGCAGGCTGAAATCATCAATGCCGACGCCCGCGACATCGACACTCTCAAGGAGGAAGGAATCTCGTCGGCCGACGCTTTCATAGCCCTTACCGAGTCGAGCGAGGCCAATATTCTTACCTGCCTGTCGGCCAAGGAGTTTGGCGTCATCAAGACAATTGCCGAAGTGGAGAATCTGCAATTCATCTCCGAGGCTGAAAACCTCAATATAGGCACTATCGTCAATAAAAAACTCCTCGCCTCGTCGCGCATCTTCCAGATACTTCTCGACACCGATACCTCTACCTCCAAGTGCCTGGCCATGGCCGACGCCGAAGTGGCCGAAATAGTGGCACGCGAAGGGTCGAGAATCACCCGCGCCCCGGTCAAGGATCTGCGCCTGTCGCGCGACATGACCATAGCCGGACTCATACGCGACGGCCACGGCAGCCTCGTCAACGGCAACACCCTCATCCGACCCGGCGATCACGTGGTGGTATTCTGCCTCAACGGCGTGATTCACACCGTGGAAAAACTTTTCTCGTAACCACTCATCACAGCGCTTTCTCATGGCATTTTCAAGCTCAGCCTCGATCAATTTCCGCGTGCTCTTCCGAGTCATCGGCTGGCTCCTTATGATAGAGAGCCTGTTCTTGATCGTGCCCCTCGTCACAGCCATCATCTACCACGAAAGCGACTGGCTGCCGTTTACCATCACCCTCGGAGCCACCCTCGGAGCCGGAGTGTGCATGACCACATTCATCAAGCCCCGCAGCAACGGCATGCGCAAGCGCGAGGGTTTTCTGCTCACGGCCCTTGTGTGGGTATTCTTCTCGATATTCGGCATGATACCCTTCATGCTCATGGAAGACCCCCTCGACCTCTCCGAAGCATTCTTCGAGACAATGTCGGGCTTCACCACCACCGGCGCCACCGTATTCGGCTCCGTGTCACATCTCAGCCACGCCGTAATCATCTGGCGCTCAGTGATGCAATGGATCGGCGGCATGGGTATCATACTCTTCACCCTTGCCGTGCTCCCCATGCTCAACAACAACGGCGGCATGCAGATGTTTAATGCCGAGGTCACCGGCATAACCCACGACAAACTCCGTCCACGCGTAAGCTCCACAGCTAAAGGCCTGTGGATGGTATATATAGGCCTCACGCTCGTGCTCTTCCTCCTGCTTCTCGCCGGACCCATGGACCTCTTTGAATCACTCTGCCACGCATTCTCCACCATGAGCACCGGCGGCTTCTCCACCCACGATGACTCCCTTGTGGCATGGGACAGCGACTACGTGCTTACCGTCGTGACAATATTCATGTTTCTCGGCGGTGTCAACTTCGCCCTCATCTTCCGAGCCCTCCACGGCGACTTCCGCCCCGCGTGGCAAAACGATACCTTCCGCGCCTACATCAAGATTATCCTCCTGATGTATCTCCTCTTCACAATCTCCGTGATAGTCCACGGCCAGATATCTTCAGTGAAATCCGTCACGCTCGAACCGCTGTTTATGGTCGTATCCACCATCACCTCAACCGGTTACGTCACCACCGGATTCGGCAACTGGGGCACATTTGCCCTCGCCCTCACCTTCGTGCTCATGTTTACCGGAGCCTGCGCCGGCTCCACCAGCGGCGGAGCCAAAGTCGACCGTATGCTCGTGCTCGGCAAGCACGCCCGCAACGAGATAAACCGCTGCGTCCACCCCAACAATATCTACACCGTCCGCCTGAGCGGCCGTGCCATGTCGCCCGACCTCGTGTCGAAAGTCATCATCTTCCTCTGCCTCTACTGCATGATCATCGCCGCCGGAGCCATCATCCTCACAGCCATGGGAGTCCCTCTGGTCGACGCCTTCTTCTCGGCCTTCTCCTGCATTTCCAATACCGGATTTGACACCGCAATCACCGGCTATGGTGCCCAATACGACATAATTCCCGCCCTCGGCAAATGGGTACTCTCGCTCATCATGCTCACCGGCCGCCTCGAAGTCTTCACCATCCTCCTCCTCTTCACCTCAACCTTCTGGAAGAAGTGACATTTTTATTTCCCTCAATTCCATGAAACCTCTCCTCGCTCTTTTCATCGCCATATTCTGTATTATCCCGGTTTATGCCTCTGATTTATATCATGATTATCAGGTGGATATGAATCGTCGGCTCAAAGCTGTAATTGGCGACAGGGAATCTTTTTCACCGGATGAGTTACCCAAGCCCGATCATGTCACTGACAATATCCACGAGGAAGTTATTGCAGGTAAGTCTGACGACGTAGAATTGTTTCTCAATATGAGCTCCATGCTTACCGATACATTGTTTTACATCGGCAAGAAAGAGTTTTACCGAAGCAACCTTGACAGCATCGCGGCATGGTGGGATAGAAACGAAAGTGTAATTTCCCCTGACTTTATGGAGGACATAATGTGGACTTTTACATATGTTTATCAAGGATATGAATTCATGTTATGTACTGATCTGCAGGCATCATCGGCCAAGAGATTAAATCAGCGCGTTGCCGCTCGTCACGAAAAACCGTCGCGAGACATCGCTCCTCTCTATAACAAGTTATTCCCGGCTTCCAATGATTGGAAAGAGACTTTATTAAAAGCTCAGGCCCAACTGCATACCCTTTTCACCGGCTCTACTATCATAGAATCCATCATTCCTACTGCCCTGCAATCAATCTATGTATATGTCACACGCCGATTGATGTCAGGTGATGAATATGAACCATTTACGCCCGTCACACGTAAGGATTTTGAAGACATGAGAGACTGGTGGTTTGTCAACGGCCGGATGGTCGACAATTCCCTAATTGAAAAATTATGGTCAGATTGGCCTCTGAAAAGGAGTTGCATATGATGAGGTCAAATCTACATAAATCTTCCGGAGTACTTCTATTTCTGGTATTGTGTTTCTGCTTTGCTATTTCAAGTTGCAGTAAGCAGAAGGAATATTCATGTGCTCCTTCTAATAGTGTCAATACTAAACGTGAGTCTTCAAATGAAACATTGGCAGTTGATTCACATGCATTTTTCAGATGGTCAAGTTTCAAAGATCTGCCTCTTTCCGAGAGTCACATTACTATTCAATCATTGTTAGCTGACATTTATAGCCGTGACTCAACACGCATCATTGACGATTTTCAGATCTATCTTAATCCCGAGTTGTATCAGAAAACAGGATTAAACAAAATCCCCGTTAATCCTTTCAATGACACTATATACTTCAGGTCAGTTTATGAAAACGGCGACTATCACGGGACCTCTTTCGCACAGATTTGGAATTCAGAAAAAGCCATTCATTCTTGTGTTCTACCTCCTAACTATAATTATGAATGGAAACTTAATATCCCCACTTGGGAGCAGAGACTGATCGAGTCCTGGAACATGGACAGCATAGAACGACTCACTAATCCTACGTTCTATAACATCACTTGTACAAATCATATAAAGAATTATCTGTTTCAGATTGTCATAGCTAATGGAAAAGCCAAAAGCCGATATATGATCTATTCAAGATTATATCTTCCTAATGAATTGGCTAATGATTCTATCGAGAAGCGTAAGTATAATATCCGGTAATCAATATTATTCAATAATCATTCGTTTGTATATCAAGACATGATTAGAAAACAATCTATTGGATTCACAATTATAGCTTGCCTGCTTTTATCAATATCATGTTTTCCAAAGAAAGATGATACTGTAAAAACAAGCAATCTTAAACCGGATTATAATGCTGATTCGTCATTTACTTCACTGCCTCTAACTGATGGTAAGGTCTCAGTAAAAAACATTCTTGAAGCTTTATACAGGCGGGACTCCACATCTATTATTTCTGATTTTGGACAGATATTTCTGAATCCGGATTTATTTTATTATACTCCAATAGACAGTCTACCTATCAGTTCTGTAGCCGATACTGTATATATAAGTATTTTATGGTCCAACGGAGATCATAGAGGAAGCGTTGATGCCAATATTTGGAATGCCAAAAAAGAAATATACGTCTGCGCTCGATGCAAAGACTATAACTATGAGCATCATACAAATCTTAGAGACTGGGAAAAAGCACTCATAGAAGACTGGGATACAGATAGTATTAATAAACTCACAAATCCAACTTTCTACCAAATTTTTAACACCAGTTATCCTCAATATCATGTCTTTCAAATTATTATAAATCACGGAAAGGCCAAAAGCCGATATATAAATCATCCTTATCTTTATATTCCCAATGAATACAAAGATGATCCGATAAGGAATAAAGAAAAATATACGTGGCGATTTTGCTCGGCTTGATGATGATTTCAGCTCTATTCCTTAAGTAGTATTTTCATCGATTAAAAATTATTGCGGGCATGTGAAAAATTATCACTAACTTTGCAGTCTGATTAATACGAAACTAAACCCGTCAATTAAAGTATGAAAGCTTATGTATTCCCCGGCCAGGGTGCACAGTTTGTAGGCATGGGCAAGGACCTCTACGACAATAATCCCGTGGCCCGCGAAATGTTTGAGAAAGCCAACGAAATCCTCGGTTTCCGTATCACCGACATCATGTTTGAGGGTACTGATGAGGATCTCAAGCAGACTCGCGTAACTCAGCCCGCTATTTTCCTCCACTCCGTAATACTCGCCAAGACTCTCGGCGAAGACTTCACCCCCGACATGGTAGCCGGCCACTCGCTCGGCGAATTTTCAGCTCTTACTGCTGCCGGTGCGCTGTCGTTTGAAGACGGTCTGCGCCTGGTGGCTGCCCGTGCTCAGGCTATGCAGAAGGCTTGCGAACTGAAGCCCTCTACCATGGCTGCCGTGCTTGCTCTCCCCGATGAGAAAGTTGAGGAAATCCTCGCTACGGTCGACGGCGTGGTAGTGTGCGCCAACTACAACTGCCCCGGTCAGCTCGTGATCTCGGGCGAAATCGAGGCTATCGACGCTGCTTGCGAGAAGCTTCTCGCTGCCGGTGCCAAGCGTGCGCTTAAGCTCAAGGTGGGCGGTGCGTTCCACTCACCCGTGATGGAACCTGCCCGCGAGGAACTCGCCAAGGCTATCGAAGCTACTGAAATCCACGCTCCCTCGGTACCTGTATATCAGAACGTTGACGCCAAGCCTCACACTGATCCCGCCGAAATAAAGGCCAACCTCGTGGCTCAGCTCACCGCTCCCGTGCGCTGGACTCAGTCAGTAAAGAATATGATAGCCGACGGCGCTACCGAGTTTATCGAAGTAGGCCCCGGCAAGGTGCTTCAGGGTCTTGTTGCCAAGATCGACCGCAACGTTGCCACCTCAGGCCGTCAGTAATCCACGCATCGCATTTTTCCCGAATATTTGTGCCGGTGACTTCACTCGCCGGCACATTTTTTTGTATCTTTGCATTACCATGAAAAATCTCATTCTTACAATTCTTGCGGTCGTGACCTTTGCGGCTGCGGCGCGCGAGACTTATAATTTCAACAGCGACTGGCTCGTAACCACGGGCGATGGCAAGGGCTATGAATCGACCGCGCTTGCTGACTCGGCATGGCGCCGCGTCACCTTGCCCCGGGCATTTAATCAGGAAGAGGCATTCCGCCTGCGCATTGATGACCTGACCGACACCGTGGCATGGTATCGCAAGCATTTCCGCCTGCCGCCGTCGGCTGCGGGTAAGAAAGTTTTCGTGGAATTTGAGGGCACAAGGCAAGGAGCTGACGTGTATCTCAACGGTCATCATCTCGCGCTGCATGAGAATGGTGTGATGGCTTTCGGCATTGACCTGACACCCTACTTAAATTACGACGGTGAAAACGTAATAGCCGTGCGCACCGATAATGACTGGCACTACCGCGAGCGCTATACCGGCACTGAATTTCAATGGAATAACACTAATTTCAACGCCAATTACGGTGGTATCCCCAAAAACGTCTTTCTCCACGTGGCTGACTCGGTATATCAGACTCTCCCGCTCTATTCCACCCTCGGCACCATGGGCGTATACGTCTACGCCACAGATATTGACATCCCATCTCGCTCGGCCACAATAAATGTGGAGGCCGAGGTGAAAAACGACGCATCATCGCCCGTCGAGGCGGCGCTGCTCGTGACCGTCACCGACCGCGACGGCAAGAAGGTAGCTGAGTATTGTGGGGAGAATGTAATGATCCCTTCGGCGACTTCCGCTACAGCATCAGCTTCGGCGCGCATCGACAGCCTCAATTTCTGGAGCCATGGCTACGGGTATCTTTACGACGTGACTTCGGCACTCATCATCGCCGGCGACACCATCGACCCGGTAGTCACCCGCACAGGCTTTCGCAAAACCCGCTTCGATGAGGGCAAGGTGTGGCTCAACGACCGCGTAATCCAGATCAAGGGCTACGCCCAGCGCACCTCCAACGAGTGGCCCGGCGTGGGCATGTCAGTGCCTCCGTGGCTGAGCGACTTCTCCAATAATATGATGGTGGAGAGCGGGGCTAATACCGTGCGCTGGATGCACGTCGCGCCTTGGAAGCAGGACGTGGAGTCGTGTGACCGCGTAGGTCTTATCCAGGCGATGCCTGCGGGCGACGCCGAGAAGGATGTCGAAGGACGGCAGTGGGAGCAACGCGTGGAGCTGATGCGCGACGCAATTATCTACAACCGCAATAATCCGAGCATACTTTTCTACGAGTGTGGCAACAAAGGTATCACCGAAGCCCACATGGCCGAGATGAAGGCACTGCGAGACGCGTATGACCCGCACGGTGGCCGTGCCATAGGGTCGCGCGAGATGCTCGACAGCCGCGAAGCCGAGTATGGCGGCGAAATGCTCTATATCAACAAGAGCGGCCGCCTGCCTGTCTGGGATATGGAATATTGCCGCGACGAAGGACTGCGAAAATACCGGGACTCTTATTCTTATCCCTACCATGCCGAGGGCGACGGTCCGCTTTACCGCAACGCGCCGGCAGCGGAATACAACCACAATCAGGATGAATTTGCCGTGGAGCTCGTGCGCCGCTGGTATGACTATTACCGCGAACGCCCGGGGTCGGGAAGCAGGGTGAGTTCGGGCGGTGTGAAAATCATATTTTCCGACACAAATACCCACTTCCGCGGAGCCGAAAACTATCGCCGCAGCGGCGTGACCGACGCTATGCGCATTCCCAAAGACGGCTTCTTCGCCCATCAGGTAATGTGGGACGGCTGGGTCGACTCCACTACTTCCCGCACCCATATCATCGGCCACTGGAATTATCCCGATTCTACAGTAAAACCGGTGTATGTAGTAAGCAATTCACCTACGGTAGACTTAATGCTAAACGATTCGTTGATAGCCCGTTGCGACTCGGCTGAATATGGATTCCTCTTCACATTCCCGGCTGTAGCTTTCCGTCCGGGCTCGCTCGTAGCCATAGGTCGTGACCGCGCAGGAAACGAGTTAAGCCGCCACGAACTTACTACGGTCGGCGAACCTACGTCGCTCCGTCTCTCCGCTACAACATCCCCCGACGGACTCCGCGCCGACGGCGCCGATCTTGCTCTGCTTCAGGTAGAAGTTGTCGACGAAAATGGCCGTCGCTGTCCGCTCGACAACCGCCCGGTGACATTCACTTTGTGGGGCGAAGGCGAATGGATAGGAGGCATCGCACAAGGACCTGATAACTACATCGGTGCCACAACTCTGCCTGTGGAATGTGGCGTCAACCGCGCGCTCATCCGCTCCACCACATCACCCGGGACCATTACCGTAACGGCCTCCGCCGATGGACTGCCTCCTGCGACTATCACCCTGAATTCGAGTGAGTTTGCTTCAGAGGGAGGACTTTCGCGCACATTACCGTCCACCGGTCTGACCGGCTATCTGACCCATGGTCCCACACCCTCAGAGCCGTCATATACTGACCGACTTGTCACCCTTCCAATCGTATCAGCCGTAGCCGGGTCCAACGGACAGGATGTCGCATCAAGTTACGATGACAATGAAGTGACCTCATGGCAGAGCGACGGTGAGCTGCGCAATGCGTGGATTACGTATACCCTCCCCCATCCTGCCACAGCATCGGAAGTGAGCATGAAGCTTACAGGATGGAGGCGAAAGTCTTATCCCATAGAGATTTATGCCGACGGTCATCTCCTCGTGCGCACCCACACTCCCAAGAGTCTGGGCTATGTTCATATCCCCCTACCGGCCCACGATGCAGCGCGGAGCTACACGGTGATGCTCAGCGGAAGCGCTGAGCTCAACGATGCATTCGGCCATATAACCGAGCTCGATGCGGCCAATAATACAGATTCATCCACCTCAGGCACGGGCAAACTCGGCATAGTTGAAATCGAATTCTTAACACCGGTAACTACCAATGATTGAGCTACTTACTACCACTTCATCTACTGTGCCCGAAGGAATGGAAAACGTGTATATCGAATCATTTCCACCCGAGGAGCGCCGACAGTGGGCCGACGTACTCGACCGGGCCGACAATGACCCGCGATTCAATCTCTACTCAATCATCAGCGACGGCTCGCCCGCGGGCCTGATTACAGTATGGGACCTCGGCACAGCCCGCTACGTAGAGCACTTCGCCGTAGCCCCGTCAATGCGCGGCTCAGGAATAGGACGTGAAGTTATAGAAAAATTCATCGCCATGCCCGGTGCCCCCGTGGTGCTCGAAGTCGAGCCCCTCCACACCGGCGAGACCGCCCGCAAGCGCATCAATTTCTACACGCGCGCCGGCATGACCGCCCACCACACCTTTAATTACATCCAGCCACCTTACGCCCCCGGCCTCCCCTCCGTTCCCCTCACACTTATGACCTCCTCCCCACTCCCCCTCCCCGACATAGCCACCCTCCTCCACCGCGAAGTCTACGGAGTGAAAGAGGGATAGATTGATGCTTCTTTAGAATTACACAGGTATTATTCTCTTTTTATTTTGATTTATTTATATATTTTTTCTCTTGTTACGATGAAATTACAGAAAAATGAATTATATTTGCAAAAGAAAAGCAACGCCCTGCTTTCTTGCAGGGAATAGGCCGCTTACGAGCGGCTTTTTTTATATATTATGGATACAAAGAAAAGAGTCACTTTCTATATTGACGGTTTCAATTTCTACTTTGGACTAAAACGTGCAAAGAAGAACGATGTCTTGTGGAATAACCTTTATTGGATTGACATAGTTAAGTTATGTGAAAGTTTTCTTGGCGAAGGTCAAATACTCGAGAAAGTGATATATTTCACAGCCTCTCCCCTTAATCCGCAAAAGAATAGTCGCCAGAGCGCATTCCTTAATGCTAATAAACTCATCAACGGTGACCGTTTTGAAATAGTACGAGGAAAATACTTGGATAAGCAGATACTTTGCCCCTACTGTAAAGGTTCGATTTCGCGACCTGAAGAAAAAAAGACAGATGTCAATATTTCTGTCAGGATGATTGAGGATTGTGTAATGAACGCTACAGATGTTGTGGCACTTGTCAGCGCTGACAGTGACTTGGTCCCTCCTATTGAGTTTATCCAACGCAGATTTCCTAATATCGGAATCAAGGTTTACTTCCCTCCAACAAATTACAGCAATGACATAAAGGACAATCTTATTCATCATCGCAGCAAACCGGTATTGATGCTTAAAAATCTTCGTCGTTTTACGTCTGCAAAAATGCCTGATATTGTAACCTTAAATGGAAAAACGTATACCATACCCGATAAATGGAAATGATTTACTCATTTCTATCTAACGCAACAGTCCCAAATTTCGCAGCCAACAATATATTTTTAAATTATTTTAGTAATTTTCGCGCATAATCAATAAAAATTGCAAAATTTTCTATATCTTTGCAAAAAGAAAAAAATATTTATGCGTTGTTTTAGGGTTTCTTTAATGATTTTGGCGGTGGCTGCAGCTGTGATGGCTGTGGTAGCCGGGTGCGTCAACGTCACTCCTTCGTCTAAGATTGTAACTGTCACGCTCCCTCCGCAGATATATCTTGTGGAGCAGATTGCGGGCGACAAGCTTGAGGTGCGCTGCCTGCTGTCAAACGGTGCCAATCCCGAAACCTACGACCCGACGGTCACCAATATGATGAACCTCGACAAGAGTCTCGCATATCTCCGTATCGGCAATGTGGGCTTTGAGGAGGCCATGCTCGAAAAAATCTCCCTGGCCAATCCCTCGCTCCCCATCTACGATATTTCATCAGGCGTAACGCTTATCACAGGCACGCATACCCACACTCATGCCCATGCCGGTGAGACCGTAGAACATGATACCCCCGACCCTCACACTTGGTCATCAGTCAAGAACGCGCGCATCATGGCGTCAAATATTCTCGAAGCTTTAAAAGAGATCGACCCCGCTAATACTGCTGTCTACAATTCCCGCTACGAGAAGTTTGTGAACCGCCTCGATTCGCTCGATGCCTCCTTTGCCGCCCGACTCGATTCGGCCGGTCACCCTTCATTCGTAGTCTGGCACCCCTCGCTCAGCTACTTTGCCCGCGACTACAATCTCAGTCAGATTGTGGCCGGAGGCGCCGAAAACAAGGAATCGTCCATCGCTTCAGTACGCGACGCCATCGACAAGGCTACCGATGCCGGCGCCACGATATTTTTTTATCAGAAAGACATCGACACCCGCCAGCTCGCCGCTCTCAACTCCTCAATCCGCGCCACCGAGGTCGACATCAATCCCCTCTCGGCTGACTGGGAAGAGGAAATGACGAAAATCGTTGACGCTTTGACACAGAAACATGACAACTGACACGCTCATAACCCTCAACGGAATTTCGCTGCGACGCGACGACCGCACCATACTCAGCGACGTAAACCTGACCGTAAACCGCGGCGATTTCATTGCCATCACCGGCCCCAACGGCGGCGGCAAGACCACACTGCTCCGCATACTCCTCCGCCTCATCAGTCCTACGAAGGGAAAGGTGGAGTATTTCCGCGATGGCAAAGCTGCAAAAATTCTCCCCATAGGCTACCTTCCGCAAAAGAATATGGTGGACTCGCGCTTTCCCATTACAGTGGGCGAACTCGTAGCCTCGGGTCTGCTCGGGTCTGACAAAGCCACCCGCTCGCGCGAAAAGGAGCTGACGGCTGAAATGCTTACACTCGTAGGACTCACTGACCGCGCCGGCCAACCCATAGGCACCCTCTCCGGCGGACAGCTTCAACGCGCTCTGCTTGGCCGCGCCTTGATTTCAAAACCGGAAATACTCGTGCTCGACGAACCGCTGAGCTACGTTGACAAGCAATTTGAGCACTATATCTACGACCTTCTCGACAACCTGCGCCACCACACTACCATCATACTCGTGTCACATGAAATGTCGGTAATATCAGGCATGGCCACCCGTCACTTCATCATTGACCACACCATCACGGAATGTCACTCCCACCACCACAGCGTTCACTACGACTGTGACTGCGACTGAACGTTAAGCCCCGTCAATTTCACCAATCCCTCATCGGCCAGTTCGCGCGCAAGCGTGGCCACACGCTCCGGTTTCACTCCGGCCTGATGCGCGATATAGTTCACGTCATGGCCGCCCGGCTGTGACGCAAGATAAATCACAGTCTCACGCAGAGCCGCCGCGGCATCAGGGTCAGATTTCCGCTTGCGGCGGGCGCGGCATACGTCACACATCCCGCAATCCTTCTCGGGCGTCTCGCCGAAATAGCGCAGCATCACATTCATGCGGCACTCGCCGTCGCCATACACCAGTTGCTTCATCGCCTCGATACGCTCCACAAGTCGCTGACGCTGATCTTCATACACCTCTCGCGGAATCACAAGATAGCGCGGCTCCTCGCGCGACGTGGTGTAGATAATGTAAGGCGTGGTGCTTCGCGGCACGTAATGCACCACATGCAGTCGACCCAAGTAAAGCAGTGACTGATACACGCTCTCGGTCGACAGGTGCATGCGCTCGCTTATCATCGTCTCATTGATATACACATAGTCAGCAAAAAGGCCGGTATAGTTGCGCAGCAGGAAGTTGAGCACCTGACTCGAAGTTTCATCGAGATCCACGCTATACAGCTCCTCCTTGGTATAGAGTATCATCACCCGCGAACGCGAAGTGGTCTCCTCCACAAATTCTATATACCCGGCGCGGGTGAGTATCTCAAGCGCGCTCTTTGCGGGAAGGGGCGGGAGACTGTAGGTCTCGCAAAACTGATTGAAATTAAACTCGCTGATGGTGTTATATCCGCTTCCCACGGCGATATTGAGAAAGTTACCCGCCATTTCATAGACATGGCCTATGAAATCCTTGTCGGGGAACGCCTCATCGACCCTCCTCGTGAGCCTGCCCTTAAACTGACGCGAGGTAATCACCACGGCATACGACGGTTTGCCATCGCGACCCGCACGACCCGACTCCTGATAATACTCCTCGATTGATGAAGGCATGTCGATATGCGCCACCACCCTTACGTCGGGCTTGTCAATACCCATACCGAACGCATTCGTGGCCACCATCACGCGCGTCTCGTCGCTCTTCCAGCGATTCTGTTTCTCCTCCTTTTCTTCAGGGGCGAGACCGGCATGGTAATAATCGGCACTGATACCCGATGCAGAAAGCGCAGCGGCAATCTCGCGGGTGCGACGTCGCGAGCGCACATACACGATAGCGCACCCGGCCGTGGAGCGGAGCACATCGGTAAGCATCTTGATCTTATCATCGACGATGCGCACCACATACGAGATATTATCGCGGAGAAAACTGCGGCTCAACACATTAGGCTCGCGAAAGCGGAGCGACTTCATTATATCGTCGACCACCGCCGGGGTAGCCGAGGCCGTAAGCGCAAGCACCGGGGCCTTAGGAAATACATCGCGCAACTCGGCGATACGCAGATACGAGGGGCGGAAATCGTAGCCCCACTGCGAGATACAGTGAGCCTCATCCACCACTATCATCGACACATCCATAAGCCGGAGCGTCGACATAAACCGCTCGCTGCGAAGCTTTTCGGGCGACACATACATCAGTTTGGCTTTCCCAAGCCGGCAGCGGTCAATAGCAAGATTATTCTCGCGCAGGGTGAGCCCGGCGTGGAAATACACAGCCTTGAGCCCATGCTCGCGAAGGTTATCCACCTGGTCCTTCATAAGCGAGATAAGCGGCGTCACCACCACCGTGATACCCGGCAGCATCATCGCCGGCACCTGGAAAGTGATTGACTTGCCGCCGCCCGTGGGGAGAAGGCCGAGTGTATCGCGCCCCTCCATCACGCTCAGGATTATATCCTCCTGCACGGGACGGAAAGAGTCATACCCCCAGTACTGCTTCAGCACCCTGCGGGCTTCATCGCGTATATCCTGCGGAGTCACTCCTTTACGGGGTCAATATGGATGGCCTTCACAAGAAGCTGCACGCTCGTGGAGCCGTTGCGGTGCTTGTTTTCCTCGATGGTGTAGCAGATGCTGAAAGGCTTGCCCGAGTGGATATGCTCGAAATACTGAGCCGAGTTGAAGGCAATGCCGTTGAACACCTTTCCGCAAGTCTCGTCGACGAGTTCGAGCTTGATATGCTCGTTGTGACGACCCACAAGTTTGCTCGTACCGAAATCGGTCACGCCGCGGGTGCAGAACACCGGCTTGTTGTTGCCAGGTCCGAAGGGATTAAACTGGCGCAGCAGCGCAAGAAACTCCGGTGAAATCTCCGAGAAGGACATGAAAGCATCTATATCGAGCTGCGGCGTAAGCTGCTCGGGCTGGATATTGGCAGCCACATACTCCTCGAAGCGGCGGGTAAACTCAGGCAGATTCTCCTCCTTGAGCG
>CAYZFG010000030.1:0-26462 GCA_964477665.1 uncultured Staphylococcus sp. | reverse complement strand
CGGCAATCTGCAGGGCGGTGATGAGGTTTTCCTCACCGTCGGTGCGCACCTCGCCTATGGGCAGCTGCGAGCCGGTGATGATGACCGGCTTGTGGAGATTTCCGAGCATAAACGACAGGGCCGATGCCGTGTAGGCCATCGTGTCGGTGCCGTGGAGCACCACGAAGCCGTCGTAGCTGTCATAGTTGTCGCGTATGGCCGTGGCGATCTGCGCCCATCCGTGCTGATCCATGTCGCTTGAGTCGATGGGGACAAACTGGATGTTGTCAATGCTGAAATCAAGCATCTTGATTTTAGGCACATTGTCGATCAGGTGACTGAAATCAAATGGCTGCAGTGCTTTCGTCTCGGGATTTTCTATCATCCCGATTGTACCTCCTGTGTAGATGATGAGGATGCGTGGTTGCGCTGACATGACGAGGGAGATATGAAGTGGGTAATATGGAAATTATCCTATCTTGGTGCCGGGTGCCACGGGTGCCGAGGGCTGGAGGAGCACCAGGGAGCCATCGGAATTCACCACCGAGAGTATCATACCCTGCGAGGTGATGCCGCGCAGCTTGCGGGGCGGGAGATTGGCGATGAAGCACACCTGACGACCCACGAGTTCCTCGGGATTGTAATATTTGGCGATGCCTGACACGATGGTGCGCTTCTCCATGCCGTCGTCGATGAGGAAGCGCAGGAGCTTGTCGGCCTTGGGTACTTTCTCGCACTCCACTACCATGCCTACGCGCAGGTCGCAGAGGCCGAAAGTGTCGATGTCGACGTCGGCGGCCTGAGGCTCGGGGCGCCATGCGGCTACCTTGTTGGCCTCGCGGGCGTCAGCAAGCTTCTTGAGCTGGGCGGCCACTGCATCATCTTCGATCTTGTCAAAGAGGAGCTCGGGCTTCGCTAAGGTTGCACCTGCCGGCACGAGATCGCGGCAGCCGAGCATATCCCATGATATGCGGTCGCCTCCGAGTGTCTTAAGCAGCCGGGCGGCCATGAAGGGCAGGAACGGCTCGAATACTATCGAGAGGTTGGCGCAGAGATTTACGGCATTGTAGAGTATGGTGGCGGTGCGGGCCATGTCGGTCTTGGCGACCTTCCACGGCTCGGTGTCCTGAAGATACTTGTTGCCGGCGCGAGCCATATCCATTGATTCCTTGAGGGCCTCGCGGAAGCGGAAATGGTCGAGGCTCTCGGTGACGGCCTCTTTCAGGCGAGCCACTTCGGCCCACAGCTCGTCGTCCACGGGCAGAGCCTCACCCGGAGCGGGCAATACGCCGTCGAAATACTTGTGGGTCAATACCATGGCGCGGTTCACGAAGTTGCCGAGCACGGCCACAAGCTCATTATTATTGCGGGCCTGGAAATCAGCCCAGGTGAAGTCGTTGTCCTTAGTCTCGGGAGCGTTGGCGGTAAGCACGTAGCGGAGCACATCCTGCTTGCCGGGGAATTCCTTGAGATACTCGTGGAGCCACACCGCCCAGTTGCGCGAGGTCGATATCTTGTCGCCTTCGAGATTCAGAAACTCGTTGGCCGGCACATTCTCAGGCAGCTGGAAGCCGTCGCCGTAGGCCATGAGCATGGCGGGGAACACTATGCAGTGGAATACGATATTATCCTTGCCTATGAAGTTGATGATGCGGGTCTCGGGGTCTTTCCAGTACTTCTCCCACGAGTCAGGAAGCAGCTCCTTGGTATTGGAGATATAGCCGATAGGAGCGTCGAACCACACGTAGAGCACCTTGCCCTCGGCGCCTTCCACAGGCACGGGCACGCCCCACTTCAGGTCGCGGCTCACAGCGCGGGGCTGGAGGCCTCCGTCGAGCCATGACTTGCACTGGCCGTAGACATTAGTCTTCCATTCCTTGTGGCCGTCGAGAATCCAGTGGCGCAGGGCGGGTTCCCACTTGTCGAGGGGGAGATACCAGTGGGTGGTGGGCTTCATCTTCACGGGCAGGCCTGTCATAGCCGAGCGGGGATTGATGAGCTCGCTTACCGAAAGCGTCGAGCCACACTTCTCACACTGGTCGCCGTAAGCATTCTCGTTGCCGCAGCGGGGGCAGGTGCCCACCACGTAGCGGTCAGCAAGAAATTCGCCGGTGGTCTCGTCGTAAGGCTGCTCCTCGGTCATCACCGTAAATTCGCCCTTGTCGTAGAGATGACGGAAAAACTCCGAAGCGGTGTCGTGGTGGACGGCCGAAGTGGTGCGCGAATAGATGTCAAACGATACGCCCAGGTCCTTGAGCGAATCCTTGATGATGGTGTGGTAGCGGTCAACTACCTGCTGAGGGGTTATGCCCTCCTTGCGGGCGCGAAGGGTGATGGGCACACCGTGCTCGTCGCTGCCGCCTATCATTATCACGTCGTCGCCGCGCAGGCGCAGGTAACGGGCATAAATGTCGGCGGGTACATATACGCCGGCCAGGTGACCTATGTGCACGGGGCCGTTGGCGTAGGGGAGAGCGGTGGTTATGAGGGTACGTTTGAAATTCTTTTCCATGTATGATGTGATATATTGTGTAAGTATCAAAGTGCAAAATTAACATTTTTCCCCGTCGAAAGCAAATATTTTCTTCATTATGTAACTAAGAAAGAGGCTGCTCAATCACTGAGCAGCCTCTCCCGTAATGTCAGTCGATTTTTTTCGCTGACTCTATCTAATTCACATTATAAAAACCATTCAGAGTCGTACCTTGGTGCCGGCGATGATGAAGATGCCGGTGAGGTCAAGGTGGAAGTCGTTGCGGCCGGCGGTGAGGGTGAGGGCCTTGATGGCGCGACCGTCTACGCTGTAGAGCATTTCGGTGCAGGCTTCGGGAGCGAATACTACGAGGGTCTTGCCTGCGGTGTATACATCCATTTCAGTGCCGTCCCATTCTACGGTGTCGATAGCGGTGGTGTGGTCAGCATCGGGGAGCTCGGTGAGGATCTCGGGAACGCTCACGGGCGAGGTCACGTAGATGGTGTTGGGCTTGAGGGTCACGGTCTCTTCGTCGGTGTCCACGGGTACGAAGGCTGAAGCGTCGTCGCTGAGCACGTAGGTGTCGGCTGCGGGGAGCTCGGTGGCTGCGTAGGTAGCGTGGAGGGTGTAGTCGGCACCGGCGGTGGCGATAGTCTCGGGGGTGGCGGCAACTTCAGTGTCGGTGGCCGAGAAGGTGTAGTTGCCGGCCTGGGGCACGTGGAAGAGGTAGGGGACGTTGGCCTTGGCTGCGGCTACGCTTTCGAGCTTGCCTGAGCCCTCGGGGAGGGTGTAGAGGTAGAAGCCTTCAGCATTGCGGGCCTTGGGATTGTAGACGTCAACTTCTACTTTTTCGCCTGCCTCGTCAGTGATGGTCTGCACGTCAAAGGGAGTTACAAGGCCGGTCCACTTTTCATTCTCCACGGTGAGGTCGACCGAAGCGCCGTCAGTGAGAGTGAAGTTGTAAGGGATGGTCATGGGGTAGGCCGAGTTGAGAGTCACGGGGGCGGTGGCGGTGTAGATGCGGCCTTCACGCTCGATGGTTGCGCCGTCGTGCTGCTTCTCTAAGATCATGCCGGTAGAGGTGTAGAGCACGTTGCGGCCGGCTGCGGGGGTGGAGAGACCTTCGTCGAGCACGATGAAGCAGTTGGGGTTGAGGCCGTCAAATGCCTTGTCGCTTACGCCTGCCGAGCGGCGGGGCTTGCGGGCGGGAGCATTGTGGGCAGCGGAGTTGCCGGCAGCATCGTTGAGGAAGGTGATGGTGGTGAGGTTGTCGCAGCCGTCGAATGCGCCTTCGCCTACTTCGTCAACGCCGGTGAGGCTGATAGTCTGGAGCGATGAGCAGCCCTGGAAGGCACCTGCACCCACGGAGGTAACTGATGCGGGGATGTCGATGGACTGGAGCGATGAGCAACCGCTGAACATATTGGAGGTGATCGTCTCTACCTCGGGGAGGGTCACGGTGGTGAGCGAGGTCATGCCCTGGAGAGCGCCTTCGGGGAGCTCGCCTTCGAGCGAGGAGAGGTCGAGGTTTTCGAGGTCGGGGAACGAGCCGAGAGCCTGGGCGAGTTCCTCGTCGGTCATCGAGCCTGTGAGGCAGATGTCAGTGATACCGGCGGTCTGCTCGGGGTCGATCGAGGCGATTTCGCTTGCGTTGAGGGTAGCGCCGTTGGTGGGCACTGCGAAGATGTGGATGTTTTTGGCTGCTGAGGCGATGCTTACGGTGTAAGAGCCGTCGGCGTCAGCTGCGAGTTCTTCCTGGCCGTCCATCACGTGTACTTCGAGGGCTGAGTCGTGCTCAGAGTGGAAGTTGAGGTTGAACTTCACGGTGGAGTTCTCAGCTACGGCCTTGAGCACGGGAGCGAGAGCGTCGGTGCGGTCCATGTCGCCTGACTTGTAGTCCTTGTCGTTTACTACCTCGGGAGTCGAGATCGAGAAGAGGTCGGAGGTGGTGGTGAAGGCCAGGTCGTGGGTGTAGATTACGGAGATTTCGTGGTTGCCTGCGGCAGCGACATTCTTGGCGGGGTTGAAGAACTCTACGTCGATAGTGCCGTCGGCGTTGGGCTGGATCTGCTTGCCGTTGTCAAACACCAGGCATGCTGCTTCGGGCTTGGTGAGCTTGAGCTTGCCTTCAGCCTTGATGCTGTTGAGCGCTACGTTGTCGCCGAGGAACGATGCCATATTGTTCAGATCGAGGTCAGCATCTACGGCAGCTACGCGGGAAGCGTCGAAGTTCACACCGTAAACGGGGTTCTGGGAGAGGATGTTGTAGCCGTGAGATTTCCAGGCGTTACCGAAGTTCTGATCGTTGTAAGCGGTTCGATAGAGGGTGAGGTATTCCTCGGGAACAACTACGGTTACTTTCTTGGGATCCTTGTGGCCGAGGTTGTACCAGGCGTAGTTGTAGGGGCTGTGGTGGCATACGAGCTGCTTGCCGTTGTAGGTGCCGGGAGTGCCGGGGATGTAGATGGTCTGCAGATTGTCGCAGCCGTCAAATGCTGCATCGCCGATTCCGTAGGCGTATTTCTTGCCGCCGCTTGCGGTGGTGGTCACGATGGGCACGCTTATGAGAGCCTTGGGGAGGGTGATTTCCTTGATGTTGGCGCAACCCTTGAAAGCACCTGCTTCGATGGTAGTCACGCTGTCGGGGAGGATGATTTCCTGAAGGGCGGGAACAACCTGACCGATTGCCGATGAGTTGTAGAACATAGCGCCCGGGAGCACATTGCCGATGATGGTAAGGCCTGAGAGGTCAAGTTTCTTGATCTTCTTCTGAGCAAATACCTGAGTGAGGGCGAGTTTGAGGTCGTTGGGGGTAACCTGACCCTTTACAACCACGTTGGGCATCACGTTGGCATCGGTCATTTGCATGAAGAGGCTCATGCTTTCGGGGTAAGACCATACGTTGTACACTACTTCACCTTCAGCGGTGGGATCGAATACGTTTACATCGATGTCAGTATCTTCCATCACTACGAAGGTGTGGTTGATAGAGGAGGCGTTGTGAGCCACGGGAGCGCCGTTGATGGTGAGGTTGATGCGGTGGGCGGCAGAGGCGGGGGTGATCTTCATTGTCACGTCACGACCGCGTACTGCTGTCTCGGGGAGGCCGGAGATGTTGGCGCTGCCCTTGGTGGTGAGCTTGAGGTTGTAGACCTCGGTCTGGTTGTTGAGGGCGGGGAGAGCGGCTACGATGTCGGCCTTGGCGCCGTGTACCAGAGCCCAGTTGCGCTTGTTGACTGAGGTGACGAGGCGGATGGTGTTGCCCTCGCGTACCTTGGAGTCCTTGACGCAGCAGGTCACGTTGAACTTGTGGTTGTCGGCCGGACCGGCGGTCCAGAGGTTGACGGGCGAGATGAATTCCTTGATGTTGCCGGCGGCATCGGTGAGAGCGGCTGCCCAGTAGAACTGGTCGTAGTTGGCGGGGATGTTGAGGGCGTTGACGCGGATGGTGAAGTCCTGGCCGGGGAGCACGTTGACTACATCGGTCACGAGGCCTACGGAGCCGTTCTTGTCAGTGAGGGTCCAGTTGGACTTGTAAGATTCCACGGCGGTGGGAGTCACCATGCTGAAGTGGATCATGGTGTTGGTGGAGAGGGTGGTGCGGTATACGCCGGCAGCGTCGGGGGTGAGGAGGGTAGAGTTGGCGTACACCTCCATGCGGTTGTCATTGTCGGGGATAAGGCTGGCGGTGAAAGCTACGGCAGCGCCTTTCTGCTTCTTGCCGGGGAGGATTTCTGATTCATATTTCACGTCGGCGTTGTCCATTACGGCGAAGAGTACGTCGTCGGAAGTCTTGATGGGGTCAACTACGATATTCTTGATCGTGTTCCAGTTTTCGGCCTTGTTATAGTTGGTCCAAGCGCGGTCGTTGGGCACGTGGAGAGTCACGAGGTCAACCTTCACGCCTGAGAGCACACACCAGTTGATAAACTCGGCGCTTTCGCGGCCTACCCAGATGTCGCGGAGGCGGGTGTCGCCTACAAATACGTTGTACTCATAAGTCTTTACGCCGGCGGGGATGGTGATGGTGGAGATGCCACACTGGCGGAAGGCGCCGTTGTTGATGCGGTTGAGTGAGTTGGGGAGCACCACTTCGTCGAGGGTACCTATGCCGCGGAAAGCCTCGCGGGGAAGAGCGTTGGCCTGGTCAGAGCCGTGAGCGGCGATGTAAGCGCCGGAGATGTCTACGCGGGTGAGCTTCATATTGTTGCGCATGAAGGCGAAGTCGCGGGCGTCGATCGAGCCGAAGAGGGTGAGC
Source organism: uncultured Staphylococcus sp. (assembly GCA_964477665.1). GTDB lineage: Bacteria > Bacteroidota > Bacteroidia > Bacteroidales > Muribaculaceae > Duncaniella. The sequence goes on along the minus strand of CAYZFG010000030.1, from coordinate 19,752 downwards.
TCCTTGATGGTGCCGGCCTCGGCCTCGCTGATGAGGGTGGAGAGTGAGCCGGGAGTTTCAACCCAGATGCTGCGCTTTGCCACTACGTCGGCAGCGTTCTGCACCAGTACGGTCACGGTCTGGTCAGCGCATACATTGTTGATCACGTAGGTGTAGTTGGCGCCGGGGGTGAGCACGTAGCCGTTGGCCTTCACGGTCACTACATTTTCGAGCGCGTTTTCGGGGGTCACGGTGAAAGAGTAGTTCCAGCCGGGGATTACGGTGGGGTCACCCGAGATGCTTACGCCGGTCACGCCGGTAGGGAGGGTGATGGCGAAAGTCTTGGCAGCGGCGCCGTTTACGGCGAGCTCGTTGATGGTGGGAAGTTCACCGGCTACGGGGAGCCATGCGTCGGAGCCCGAAGCCTGAGTGGCGAGGCGGATCACATCGTCATCAGCCACGGTAGCGCCGGCGGGAAGCTTGCAGTCGCGCAGGTCCATGTAACCGTTGAAGAGGTAGCCCATCGACTGCATGTTGAAAGAAGCGGGAGTGCTGAGGAGGGTCTTCATCGCACCGTTGCTGCCATAGAGAGCCACGGCGATCTTGCCCGAGAAGTCATCGTAAGAGAGGTTTTTGAGGTTGCCTACACGCACTGTGAAAGCCTTGCCTGCCGAGAGGTCGGTCAGGTCGCTGCCCATACCCACCTGATTGCCGTCGGCAGTGATGTGGATAGGCGACCAGGTGGAGATGGCACCGGTGCCGGGCTTGATATTGTAGATGATGGTGTTGAGGTTGTTGTAATTGTGCTGGCGGCTTACGGTGGGATTGAGGGCAGTAGAGAGGAAGTAGCCGTTGGCGCTGCCGCCCCATCCCCAGTTGAAGTGGAGATAGTCACCCTCATAACCGTCGCACACGAAAGCGTGACCGGCCGTAACGTCCTGTCCGCAGTAGATCACGGGGCGATTGGCATCGATCTCTGCCTTTACGATAGCATCCCATTCCTGCTGGGTAGCCACGTCGGCGCGCTTCTTGTAAGATACACCGGGATCGTAGCCGAAGTAGGTGGAGAGAGCGCCGGGCACGCGCACCTCGTAGGCGCTCGAACCTGACATGGCATACTGCGTGTCGATGCTCTTCGATGCGTGATACATCAGCGTAGCCACAGCCTCGCCCTCGGCCTGAGAGTAGCCCGAGCGATAGTTGTCAGAGCGCATTGCGTCCCAGTCATAATTCACATTGAAGTCCACGCCGCCGAAAGAGCCTGAGCCGCTCTCGGGGAAATTGTGGTATTTCATCACGGTAGCCATGGCGGTGCCTACGCAACCCACCAGCGGCTGGCCGGGAATCATAGTATTGAAGGGAGCTTCCTGGCTCCATGCGGGAGTAGCAAGTTCTTTCTTGGCAGCTTTCTGGCCTGCGTGGCGGGCACTGCGACGAAGTTCGGCGCCGGTGTGCGAAGCCTGCTCGGCGGGAGCAGCTTTAAGTTCGCGCTCGATACCGCTCATGACCCACTGCATGGGTTCGGGCACTGAAGCGGCGGCGGGATAAGCACCCTCCATCGAGTAGCCGAGCACCGGAGTGGCGCTGGCCTCGGCCGAGATGATCACGAAACCCGTGTTGTCATCGGAATTAAACACATAATAGAGAGGTGTCGACATCGAAGAGGAAGGCGTAACCTGATTCAATCTGATTGCTTCAGGAGCCTTACCGTTTTTCGAGCTCATGAACTCTGCAGCGAGAGCGCGAGCTTCGTCGGCAGAGATGTTTCCTGCATAGGAATTGAGGGCGGTACCCGAGATAAGCGTGGCAGTTGCCAGCAAGCTGAAGAGCTTGTTCATGGAGTAATAGGATTGATTGTTTTTATAATGTGAATAATTAAAATTTGCAAGTAAGAATAACAAAGAGTTGTCAGAAAGATTCGGGCAAGGTTTGCTATCGGTTTCTTATCTGATGCAAATTTATGTCACAAAATAAATTCACCCCTTCACAGCCCCTCAAATTTTATTACAAAAAATCACATTACGCTGAATTACAGCGATTTAACACTATTACAAAATTCACATATTGTTACAAATTGTAACAAATTTAATCCCTCCCGGCGCCTCGCAGCGGGTGGACTCACCACTTCATAAGTATTCGGCCCCAGCGGTAGCGGTGGGGGTGGGTGTGGAGGTCGTGGGCGATCCATATCACGAGCCATGTGGCAAGGCAGAAGGGCAGCGTCAGCACGGGGAGTCCCGCCGGAGTGAGCAGGAGCATGAGAGCCAATTGAAACAGTCCGGCAAAAATCGACGCAAAAAGCGTCACGATACCCCACATGGCATCGGCTATAAACTTCGGACGAAACGTAACACCTACGGCGACGGCTGTAAGCGCCGGCGAGAATCCCCAAAGTCCCATCGCAATCTCACCTGCCGGACACTCGGCAGCAAGCGCAAATGCCATCCCGGCGGCTGAGCCCATGGCTGCAAATATGGCCGACTGAGGATTTGCGACCCACAGCCCGACTAATATCAGCAGCCCGGCTACCCACGAGTCAATGAGAAATATTTCCGACAGACCTTTCAGCCAGCCCTCGGCGATGGTGACGGCTGTAAGCTCGGGCGTCTCCACGATCGACTCAGGCACGTAGGGCTCTACGCCCCACGCTCCCGCCACATATATTAATAACCACGTGGCGAGGATAAAGGGTAAGGTGAGCGAGGATGTTTTCGTGAACTTGGCAGCGCGGTCGAGCAGCCTCTTCATCGGCACAGTGATTACCGCCGCGATTATCAGCATCCAAGCGGGCAGCGATACGGAGAGAAATGTGTAGGCGGCACATCCGGTAAGCACGGCGTTGAACCCGGCCAGGCCATCGGCGCTCCCCTCATATCGGGTAATGAATCCCCACACGGTAGCCAATATCAACGCGGCCAGAGCTCCCACGAATACCGCTACGTGTCCCTCGCCGCCCACGCCGAGACTCCCCGCGAGGATGGCGGCAAGAAACAGCCCGCCCGCGATGGACGACCGCTGAAATATCACCTGCCCCGCCCCGCGCAGCCCCGCCTGCAGATACATAATCGCGCTGATTTTCATTCAGTAATGAAAGGTGGTTAAAGATTAAAGAATTATTGCAAATTTAAGTAAATATCTGTAATGTTGCTCAAGAACCGCCAAAAAATTGTGGGTGTTTTTTAGGGTACTCTAAATGTTGATGCGGTAGTGGTGGAGGGCTGGTTGCCCGATGTAGTTAATAACAATTTCGTGATCTGAAGGCGCCCGCAAGGTCGCCGAATTACTCGTAGCCGCGGCCACCGTAGCCTCGCGGAGGTGTCCGCGGTAATAAAGCATATAGCTGAAGGCGCCCGCAAGGTCGCCGATTGTAGCTGCTCGGCAAGGCTCTTTAATCGGCGACCTACGGGCGCCATTTTGCTCCTAAAAGTATTCATTAACCGCGGGTGAGGCTCAATTTAGCGACAACGACGCCGCTCCGCGGCTGGATCGCTATTTGTGGATAAATGATAGTCGCACAGCGACGTCTCTACAACCGTAGGGCTTCGATGCAAAACATCGAATTTTGGGCTGATGGACTTTTTTGGGTCGCTTCAGGTGAGTTAGGGGTGCAAAAATGGGCGATTTAACACTTCTGCCGGACTTTTTTGGGTCACTTCAGCGATTTTCGAGTGATTTGGGATGGGTGGAAGGAGCGTTTATTTGCGGCGGGTGACGATAGTTTTTGCCATCTCGTTTTTATTCCTTAACTTTGTGGCGCAAAAAAATGTATATACAATGAATCGCAAAGTAAGAGTAAGATTTGCCCCGTCGCCCACGGGTCCGTTACATATTGGTGGTGTGCGCACCGCTCTTTACAATTATCTTTTCGCCCGCCGCCACGGCGGCGACATGATTCTCCGCATCGAGGACACTGACTCTCATCGTTTCGTGCCCGGCGCCGAGGCCTACATCAACGAGGCGTTGGCCTGGCTCGGCATAAAGATTGACGAGGGTGTGAAAGAGGGCGGAGCTTACGGCCCTTACAAGCAGAGCGAGCGTCGCGATATCTATCGTGAGCACGTGAAGATGCTGCTCGACGCCGGCAAGGCTTACATCGCTTTCGATACTCCTGAGGAGCTTGAAGCCGCTCGCGCCGCCAAGCCCAATTTCCAGTATGATGCCTCGACCCGCATGTCGATGCGCAACTCTCTTACGATGCCCGCCGAAGAGGTGGAGAAGCTTATAGCCGAAGGCACACCCTACGTGGTGCGCTTTCTCATCGAGCCGGGCCGCGACGTGGAGGTCAACGACCTGCTGCGCGGTAAGGTGGTGATCAACTCGTCGATTCTCGATGATAAGGTGCTCTACAAGAGTGCCGACGACCTGCCCACTTATCATCTTGCCAACATCGTTGACGACCACCTGATGGAGGTGTCACACGTGATACGCGGAGAGGAATGGCTCCCGTCGGCTCCGCTCCACTATCTGCTCTACGAGGCATTCGGCTGGAGCGATACGCGCCCAGAGTTTGTGCACCTGCCGCTCCTGCTCAAGCCCGACGGCAAGGGCAAGCTCTCCAAGCGCGACGGTGACCGTCTGGGCTTCCCCGTGTTCCCGCTCGAATGGCATGATCCCGCAAGTGGCGCCGTATCGACCGGTTATCGCGAAAGCGGCTATCTGCCTGAGGCCGTCATCAACTTCCTCGCTCTCCTCGGCTGGAATCCCGGCGACGACAGCGAGATGATGTCGATGGATGAGCTGATAGAGAAGTTCTCGTTTGACCACTGCTCACGCTCGGGTGCGAAATTTGCATTTGACAAAGGCCGCTGGTTTAACCACGAGTATCTCCAGAAGATGGACGATGCCGAGCTGGCCGAACTCTTCATACCCGTGCTTCAGGCCCACGGCGTGGATACTTCAAAGTTCTCCAAAGAATACATCACCTGCGTGGTATCGCTGGTGAAGAACCGCATAAACTTCGTGGCCGACCTCTGGGATCAGGCTCGATTCTTCTTCGAGGCTCCCACCCAGTACAGCGAAAAAGACATCAAGAAACGCTGGAAAGAGGATACCCCCGCCATTCTCCGCGAGCTCGTGGAGCAGCTTAAGGCCCTCCCCTCATTCAAGGGTGCCGAGGCCGAGCCCGTGATACTCGCCTGGGTGGCCGACAAGGGCTATCATCTGGGCAATGTAATGAACGCATTCCGCCTCACGCTGGTGGGCGAGTGCAAGGGTCCCCACATCTTTGACATCACCGAGCTCTTAGGTCGCGACGAAACTATCGCCCGCATCGAGCGCGGTATTGAGACTATCAAGGCCTGAGCCCCGCTGTCACACTTATTCACGAGGCGATGAGTCCCCTATATAATCTTGCTATAAATCTTTACGGACAGGCTGTGCGTCTGGCCGGACGTACCGGCAATGTCAAGGCTGCCAAAATGGTGGCCGGGCATCGCGACACTTTCTCCATACTTGAAGGCCGGCTTGAAAAGGGGCGCCCTTACGTGTGGATTCATGCCGCGTCGCTGGGCGAGTTTGAGCAGGGGCGTCCGCTCATCGAGCGCTTGCGCGCCGAGCGGCCTGATCTGGGCATCGTGCTGTCGTTTTTCTCGCCCTCAGGCTATGAGGTGCGCAAGAATTACGATAAGGTCGACGCCGTGGTCTACCTGCCTTTCGACACTCCGTCGGCAGCCCGCCGATGGGTGGAGACGGTCAACCCCGTCATGGCGATATTTGTAAAATATGAATTCTGGGGCAACTATCTCTCGGCGCTGGCCGAGCATCACGTTCCCACATATCTTATATCGGCCATCTTCCGTCCCGGTCAGATATTCTTCCGTCCATGGGGCGGTGAGTTCCGCAAGATACTGCGCTGCTTCACCACTATCTTTGTGCAGGATGAAAACTCGCGCCACCTGCTTGCCGGCATAGGCGTAGACAATGTGGTGGTGGCCGGTGACACGCGATTTGACCGCGTCACTGACATTATGAAGACCACCCGCACCGTCGATGCCATAGAGCGCCTTGTGGCCAAGGGACAGCCCGTGATGGTATTCGGCAGCAGTTGGCCCGCCGATGAAGAAAAGTATATCCCGTGGCTCAAATCCCACCCCGAGGTAGTGGCCGTGATCGCACCCCATGAATTTGATAAAGAGCGACTTGAAGCCATGCGCCGCAACCTTACTATCGCTCCCGGCGACACTATGTTCCTCTCGGAAATCACCCCCGAGACCGATCTCACCGGAGTGCGAGCCGTGATAGTCGACTCATTCGGCCTGCTGTCGAGCCTCTACCGCTACGGTTGCATGGCTTACGTGGGCGGAGGATTCGGAGTGAGCATCCATAATATCAACGAGGCCGCCGTCTACGGTATTCCCGTGATATTCGGCCCGAAGCATCAGAAATTCCGCGAAGCCTACGGCCTGATCGACTGCGGCGGAGGCCACTCCGTGGACTGCGCCGAGGCATTTGACCGCATAGCTACATCGCTGCTTACCGACGACGCCTTGCGCGAGCGCTCCGGACAAGCCGCCGGGCAATATATCCGCGACAATCTCGGCGCCACCGACACCGTTTATACCCATATCTTTCCTCAAAAATAATCCCTTCTCTCATTCAATCTGATCACCATGTTAAAGGCCGGAATCATAGGCGGCTCAGGATATGCCGCCGGAGAATTGCTCAGAATCCTCATAAACCACCCCGACGTGATAATCGCCTGGGTCAACTCCCGCACCGTGGCGGGAATGCGCGTTGCCGACGTGCACCCGGGGCTGATAGGCGAGACCGACCTTGTATTTACCTCCGATATAAATCTCGACGATATCGACGTGCTTTTCTGCTGCCGCCCGGCCGGAAAGACGCGCGAATTTCTTGAAACTCACGACATCCCCGAGAAGCTCCGCATAGTCGACCTCTCGCGCGACTACCGCATCGAGAGCCCTGACCACGACTTTGTCTACGGATTGCCCGAGCTCAACCGCAAGCCCATGGTGCGCGGTGCCCGTCACGTGGCCAATCCCGGTTGCATAGCCATGGCTATCGAGCTTTCACTTGCCCCGCTGGCCAAGAACATGCTGCTCAACAGTGAGATACACTCTACCGTAATTACCGGCAGCACCTCGGCCGGAGCCGAGCATCGCCCGTCGTCGCACTACTCGTGGCGCAACGACAATATGGTCGTCTACCGCCCCTTCTCCCATCAGCAGCTCCCCGAGATACGCCAGGCGCTTCTGGCCATGCAACCGAGCTTCAATGCCCGCCTCAATCTCATCCCCATGCGCGGCCCCTTCTCGCGCGGTATCATTGCCGTGACCTACCTCGACTGCCCCATAAGCCTCGAAGAGGTGATAAAGCTCTACGACGATTACTACGACGACCACAATTTTACGTTCATCTCTTCCAAGGTTCCTGACCTGAAAGATGTGGTCAATACCAATAAGTGCATAATCCACCTCGACCGCATCGACGGCAAGCTCATAATCACCACTGTGATCGACAATCTGCTCAAGGGTGGAGCCGGCACGGCCGTGCATAATATGAACCTCCTTTTCGGACTTCAGGAGACCACCGGCCTCACCATGAAAGCCTCGGCCTATTGACATGAATAAGCGTCTGAAAAACAAAGATATTCTGCAGTTTGCCCGCTACATAGCAGTGGGTGTGCTCAATACGCTTGTGACTCTGGTGGTGATCTATGTGTGCAAGTCGTGGCTCGACATAAACATCTGGGTGTCAAATGCATTGGGCTACATCGCCGGTGTGATCAACTCATTCCTCTGGAACAAGATATGGGTGTTCCGTTCACGCGAGACCGGCTATCGCGGCGAGGCGCTGCGGTTTGCCGTGGGATTTGCTGTGTGCTACGTCCTGCAGTTTGGCGTCACGTGGGTACTTAACGCCATGATAGGCCATATCGAGTGGGACATCACCCCCTCGTTCACCATAAGCGGCTATGGCATCGCCACCATCATAGGTATGGGCGTATACACCATTGCCAATTTCATCTACAACCGCCTCGTGACCTTCAAGGCCTCGTAAACTTCAGTCTCGTTAAAATTAGTTAACGGATACAATATCCCCCTTGAGCAATAAGATTACTGAGTAATTTTATATAACTTTGCATTACAGATTCCCTGTATTTTTCATATCATACTTTATATCTAATTTTTTACATTTACTCCTGATGAAAATACCATTTTTACACATGTTGCTGATAGCCGCGCTTTCTATTGTGGCTCCGGCTATGGCAGCTCAGGTGGTGACTACCACTCCGCCTATCGTGCAGACAAATTCTACCGACATTGTCATCACTTTCCACGCTGACCGCGGCAACAAGGGCCTTATGAATCAGCCCTCTACCGCCAAAATCTATGCCCACACCGGCGTGATTACTACCAAGTCCACCGGCCCCGGCGACTGGAAATATGCTCCCACCTGGGGCGACAACGCGGCCAAATACGAAATGAAATATGTATCGGCCAATACCTGGACACTCACCATCCCCTCGATCGACTCTTTCTACGGCATCACCGATAAGACTGAAGTAGTGAAGAAGCTCGCTTTCGTGTTCCGCAACGCCGATAACTCCAAGGAAGGTAAGGGCGAAGGCAACAGCGACATCTTTGTCGACGTGCTCCCCGCCGGCTTCCAGATTGAGCTTACCTCGTCGGTATCCAACGGCGTGATCATGTCAGCCATCCCCGTGACCTTCACCGCCTCGACTACTGACAATGCTGAAATCAGCATCTACCTCAACTCCACCTCGTCAGCTCCCCTCAAGACAGCTTCGGGCGTGAATACCCTCTCGGTGGAGCAGACCTTTACCACCTCGGGAACCTATAAGATCATCGCCACAGCCAAGAACGCTGCCGGTACCGTGCTGACTGCTGAAACCTCTATCACCCGCGTCACGGCTGCCGAGGAGGCTCCCTATCCCGGCGGCACTCCCAAGCCCGGCCCCGTGGAAAATGCCGACGGCTCGGTGACTTTCTGCTTCCCCACCGTAAGCGGCCGCACCTCGTCAATGGTGATCGTGCCCTCGTGGACCGGCTACGCCGTGACCGATGAGTGCGTGATGAAGCGCCATACTGTGGGCAACAACGTATACTTCTGGACCACAATGACCGGCATAGACAAGACTGTAGATAATCTCTACTACTTCCTCGCCGACGGTACTACCAAGGTGGGCGATCCCTACGCCCGACTGGTGCTCGATCCCTTTTTCGATCAGTATATCTCTTCATCAGTATTCCCTGACCTGCCCGTGTATCCCGCCGATAAGGTACAGCAGGTGCCCTTAGGTATCTACAATCCCTCGCGCGACGCCTATGACTGGAAGGTGAAAAATTTCAAGGGCGTGGCTCAGGACGACCTTCTCATCTACGAGCTCCTTATCCGCGACTTTACCGGTACCGAAGGCAAGGCCAACGGTGAAGGTACAGTGGAGGGCGTGATAGGTAAGCTCGACTACATCAAGAGCCTAAATGTCAATGCCGTAGAGCTCCTTCCTATCATGGAATTTAACGGCAACCTCTCGTGGGGCTACAACACCAACTTCTATTTCGCCCCTGACAAGGCTTACGGTACTCCCGCTGACTACCGCCGCCTCATCGACGAGTGTCATGCCCGCGGCATGGCCGTGATCCTCGACATCGTCTTCAATCAGAGCGATGGCCTCCATCCCTGGTATCAACTTTACCCCATCGCCTCCAACCCCTTCTACAACGGCTCGGCACCTCATTCCTATAGCGTGCTCAACGACTGGAATCAGGATTGCGAGCTCGTGCAGAAGCAGTGGGAAGACTGCCTCAAGTACTGGCTCACGGAGTATAAGGTTGACGGCTTCCGCTTTGACCTCGTGAAAGGTCTGGGCGACAATTCAAGCTACGGCAATACTTATAATGCCGCCACCAATACCTTCGGCACCCCCAGCGACGCCAATACCAATAGATTCAATGCTACCCGCGTGGCACGCATGAAGAAGCTCCACGACGCTATGCGCACCGTGAACCCCGACGCATATTTCATCAACGAAAATCTCGCCGGTGCTCAGGAAGAAAACGACATGGCCAAGGATGGCGAAATCAACTGGGCCAACATCAACAACGAGTCATGCCAGTTTGCTATGGGCTTCAATTCCAATGCCTCGCTCAACCGCTTCTATGCTCCCCTCGACAGCCGTGACTGGGGCTCGACCGTAAGCTACGCCGAGAGCCACGACGAGGAGCGCATGGCCTACAAGCAGCGTATCTACGGCGCTCAGGGTGTGCGCGGTAATACTCCCATGATGATGCGCCGCCTCGGCTCCGTTGCCGCTCAGATGATTCTCACCCCCGGTGCCCACATGGTATGGCAATTCCAGGAATTCGGTGCCAACCAGACCACCAAGACAAGCAACGGCGGAAATAACACTGACAATAAGCTCGTAGTGTGGAGCTACCTCGACGACGCTGACCGCGCAGGCCTTAAGGACAACTACTCCGAACTCATGGCCATCCGCGCCAACGCTCCCGAGCTCTTCGACAACAACAATACCACTACCAATGTCAATCTTTCGGGCTGGGACAATGGCCGTACCGTTGCTCTCAAGTCCACCAATGGCAAGGAGCTCTATCTCTTCGTGAATCCCACCGTGGCCAACACCGTGAAGATCGCTTCGCCCGTCAACCTCACCGCTGCCAACTATCACCTCGTATCGGCAAGCTACGGCGTGACACCTACCGCCAACGCCACTTCAGTAGAACTTCCCGCAGGTGCTTTCGCAGTATATGCCACTACCAATGTGTCGGGCATCGAGGAAGCTACTATCGACGCTGACGCCGCTCCTATGATCTACGTAGACGGCTGCAGCATCAAGGTAGAAGGCTATGAGGCCGGTGAGTATGCAGTATACAATCTCGCCGGAGTCAAAGTGAACCCCGACGCTGTAGTCCCCGGCGTGTATATCGTCACCGCCGGCACCCACACCGCCAAGGTAGCCGTGCGCTAAAGCGCGAGCGCTGTCAATAAAAAAGTCAAGTTGCCATGATGACATAATGTCAAAATGACAACTTGACTTTTTTTACGCGATATTTTACTTTGTCTTTTCGTCGACGAGGGCTTCCATCTTGAGGATCTCGTCGCGGAGACGGGCGGCTTCGATGAAGTCCATGCGCTTGGCGGCATCGACCATCTCGGTGCGGCGCTTGGTGATGAGTCGCTGCAGTTCCTCGGCACCCATGTAGCCGATGACGGGGTCGGCTGCAAGATCCACTTTCGTGCTGTATTCCTGCTCGTAAGGGATAGGCTTGGCCGCGCCCGGTTTGGCCGCGCCTTTCTTGCGGGGTGCGGTGGAAGTGGTGGTTTCATCGGCATCGTCGTCGATACCTATGATGCGGTTGCGGGCCTTGACAATGGCCTGAGGAGTGATGCCGTGAGCCTCGTTGTAGGCGAGCTGGATGGAGCGGCGACGGGCGGTCTCGTCGATGGTGAGCTGCATGGAGTCAGTAATCTTGTCGGCATACATTATTACGGTGCCGTTGAGATTACGGGCCGCGCGACCCACCGTCTGCGTCAGCGAGCGATGGCTGCGGAGGAAACCTTCCTTGTCGGCATCGAGTATCGCCACGAGCGACACCTCGGGCAGGTCGAGACCCTCGCGGAGGAGGTTGACGCCGATAAGTACATCAAACACTCCCGAGCGCAGATCGTCGAGGATGCGGATGCGGTCGAGTGTCTCCACGTCGGAGTGGATGTAAGCCGTCTTGATGCGGAGTTTTGACAGATACTCGTTGAGCTCCTCGGCCATGCGCTTGGTGAGCGTGGTGACGAGCACTCGCTCGTTGCGCTCTATGCGCTCGTTGATTTCGTGGAGAAGGTCGTCGATCTGGTTGAGCGACGGGCGCACCTCAATCACCGGGTCGAGCAGACCGGTGGGACGTATCACCTGCTCAACCACAACGCCCTCCGAGCGCTCCAGCTCATAATCGGCCGGCGTGGCGCTTACATACATCACCTGAGGCGTCAGGCGCTCAAACTCCTCAAACTTCAGCGGGCGATTGTCGAGCGCCGCGGGGAGTCGGAATCCGTATTCCACAAGATTAAGTTTGCGCGACAGGTCGCCGCCATACATAGCCCTCACCTGCGGGATGGTCACGTGGCTCTCGTCGATAATGGTGAGGAAATCCTTGGGGAAATAGTCGAGCAGGCAGAAGGGGCGCATGCCCGGCTCGCGACCGTCGAAATAGCGGCTGTAGTTTTCTATACCCGAGCAGTGACCCACCTCGCGAAGCATCTCCACATCGTAGGTCACTCGCTCCAGCAATCGCTTGGCTTCAAGTTCCTTGCCCTCGCGGGTGAGAAATTCCACCTGCGTACCCAGGTCCAGTTCTATCTGTGCTATGGCGTTGCCCAGTCGGGCCGGGGAGGTCACGAAGAGGTTGGCCGGGTAGATTTTGAAAGAATCATGCGACCCCAGCGAGGTATTGTCCTCGGAGCGGATGGTCTTGATCGACTCGATCTCGTCGCCCCAGAAAGTGACGCGCACGGTGATTTCCTCGTAGGCCAGACGGATGTCGACCGTATCGCCCTTGACGCGGAAATTACCGCGCCGAAGCTCTATTTCGTTGCGCGAATAGAGCGAGTTGACAAGGTCGCGCAGAAACTTGTTGCGCGAGATCTTCTGCCCCTGATGTATGTCAATCACGTTGACCTCGAAGTCCTCGGGATTACCCATACCGTAGAGACACGACACTGACGACACCACTATCACATCCTTGCGCCCCGACATGAGGGCCGAGATGGTGGCGAGTCGCAGTTTCTCGATCTCGTCGTTGATCATAAGATCCTTTTCGATATACTTGTCGACCGACGGGATATAGGCCTCGGGCTGATAGTAGTCGTAATACGACACGAAATACTGCACCGAGTTGTCGGGGAAAAATTGCTTGAACTCGCTGTAAAGCTGAGCGGCGAGGGTCTTGTTGTGGCTGAGGATGAGAGTGGGCTTGTTGACGCGCTCTATCACATTAGCCATCGTAAAGGTTTTACCCGAGCCTGTGACGCCGAGCAGCGTCTGAGCCGGGTTTCCTGCAATGACACCGGCCGCAAGCGCATCGATGGCCTGCGGCTGATCACCCGTGGGGTGGTATGCTGATGAAAGATTGAATTTCATGAGTATTTTTGAAACTTACTTTAACTTACAAAGTTACGAAATTTCCGCGGCTTAATCCCTATGCCTGCTGCAATTATCAGGATTTTTAACTATAATATTTCCGTAAGAAAATGATTTTGCTTAACTTCGCAAATACAAATTCTTACTTATTATTTTTCTTATGGCTAAAAAGAAGGAAAAGAAGAAGTCCACCGGCCCAAGCAAGCCGAAGGGGAAGATACTTGATGTGCTCAACCCTGATTTCGTGCCGGGAATGGATCCTGCCGCGCTTGAGGATCTCGATCCTATGGACGTACTCGACGAGATGACGCAGACTAAGATAGAAATAGTAAGCACACTGATATATATGGGCGTGACCCCCGATGAATATACCATGCTTTATAATATCTATCACGCAGCACATGCCTTCGATGAAAGTCAAGGCATGACCAAGTGCGCAAAACCAGTCACAGTCGCTCCCGAGCCACTTAAGGACGCCTTAGACCGCACACTGCTGCTGAAAATCTCGATGCAAGGTGTAGAAGAGCCGCCTATGTGGCGCGAGGTGGAAGTGCCGGCGTGGTATATGTTTCGGGAGCTTCACGAAGTGATACAGATAGTCACCGGACTCGACGATGATCATCTATGGGAATTCTACCCCGAGCCTAACAAGAATAAGCGATTGACGGTAGCTCCGGACCTCGGAGAAAACATTTTCTCCGCAAGGATCGATAAGAGTCAGACTCTTGATGCTGATGAGACCGAACTCACGCAATTTTTGCGCCGTAAAGGCAAAAAGATGGAGTATGTATATGACTTCGGCGACGACTGGCACTTCACTATTGAGGTCAAGGAGGTATTGAAGAAGTCATCAAATTATCCCGTATGTACCGGCTTCGAAGGCTCTCTCAACGTTATGGAAGATACAGGCGGCTTGTGGAGCTATCTGGCGGTCCGCGATATTTATACAAACTGGGATAAGCTCTCTGAGGAAGAACGCGAGGATGGTGCATTTCGTATCGGGATAGATGATGCCGATATTTTCATGGACTGTATGAATGACTGTGTGTTCAATCTCGAAAAGACCAATGAACAACTTGCCGACTTAGAGTAAAGTATAGCTTAATCGCGATTTTTGCGTATCTTTGCACTACGATATGAATCTGCTCGATGTAGTATTGATAGTGGTAGCTTTGGCCGGAGCCGTGACGGGCTGGCTGAAGGGCTTCGTGGGCCAGGTGGGGGCGCTTGTCGCCATGGTGGCCGGCGTAGTGGCGTGTCGCTGCAAGGGCGATGCGTTTGCCGCATGGCTCGGTCCGATAGTCGCGCCCGAGTCGGCCGACGGTGTTTTCACCGTAGCCGCGTGCAACATTGTGCTGTTCATCGTTGTATATATAGCAGTAATCATCGCTGCCCACCTGCTTCGCGCCATAGTCAGGATGGCTCTGATGGGGCCGCTCGACCGGTTGGCCGGAGCGGCGTTCGGAGTGCTGAAGTGGTGGCTGCTGGCCGGAGTGCTGTTGGGGCTGTGGTCATATATCCGTCCGGAATCGGCGGTGGCCACCTCTACGGGTACGCTTGTGGCGGCAGTGCGCGACGGAGCTATGTGGCTCCTGGGCACGGGCATTGATTACGTAAAGTAAAAACATGAAATCTTACTGAGTATGACCGAAGATAAGAATAAACCTGATGAAGCAGCCGACGAGTCGCGCGACATAATCCGCGACGTCACCGGCAGCGACTATAAGTGGGGCTTCGTGAGCGACATTGATACCCACATACTTGAGCGCGGTCTCAACGAGGATACCGTGCGCTACATCTCGGCCCGCAAGGGCGAGCCTGAGTGGCTGCTGGAGTTCCGCCTGAAGGCTTACCGCTACTGGCTCACGCTTGAGCCCCCCACATGGGCGCATCTCGACATACCTGAAATCGACTTTCAGGATATAAGCTACTACGCCGAGCCCGTGAAAAAGGAAGGTCCCAAGAGCCTCGACGAGGTTGACCCGCAGATGCTCGACACGTTTAACCGCTTAGGCATACCCCTCGATGAGCAGAAAGTGCTTTCGGGCATGGCTGTAGATGCCGTGATGGACTCCGTAAGCGTCAAGACCACCCACCGCGAGAAGCTTGCCGAACTCGGCATAATCTTCTGCTCCATCTCCGAGGCCGTGAAGGATTACCCTGACCTGGTGAAGAAATACCTCGGTAAGGTGGTGTCGTATAAGGACAATTTCTATGCGGCGCTCAACTCGGCCGTGTTCTCCGACGGGTCATTTGTCTACATCCCCAAGGGGGTGCGCTGCCCCATGGAGCTCTCGACATATTTCCGCATCAACGCCTCGGGCACGGGACAGTTTGAGCGCACGCTCATCGTGGCCGACGATGATGCTTACGTGAGCTATCTCGAAGGTTGCACCGCCCCGATGCGCGACGAGAATCAGCTCCACGCCGCTATCGTGGAAATCATCGTGGAGGAGCGCGCCGAGGTGAAGTATTCCACCGTGCAAAACTGGTGGGCCGGCGACAAGGAAGGCCGCGGCGGTATCTACAACTTCGTGACCAAGCGCGGACTGTGTCGCGGCGACCACTCCAAGCTGTCGTGGACGCAGGTCGAGACCGGCTCGGCCATCACGTGGAAATATCCCTCGTGTGTGCTTGCCGGCGAGGGCTCGCGCGGTGAGTTTTATTCAGTGGCCGTGACCAATAATTATCAGCAGGCCGACACCGGCACCAAGATGATACACCTCGCGCCCAATACATCATCGACCATCGTGTCAAAGGGTATCTCGGCGGGGCGCTCGCAGAATGCCTACCGCGGACTTGTCAAGGTGGCGCCCAACGCTACCGGCTGCCGCAACTATACGCAATGTGACTCGCTGCTGATGGGCGACAAGTGCGGTGCCCACACGTTCCCTTACATCGACATCCTCAACGATACCGCCATAGTGGAGCACGAGGCCACAACCTCCAAGATTTCCGAGGACCAGCTCTTCTACTGCAATCAGCGCGGTATTCCCACCGAGGAGGCTATAGCTCTGATAGTCAACGGATATGCTAAGGAGGTGATGAGCAAGCTCCCGATGGAGTTTGCCGTGGAGGCCCAGAAACTTTTACAGATAACTCTTGAAGGCTCGATAGGATGAGAATCGACATACTTACCGTGCTCCCCGAGATGCTTGAGTCGCCGCTCAACTGCTCGATACTGAAGCGGGCTCAGGACAAGGGGCTGGCGCAGCTCGTGGTGCACAATCTGCGTGAATATACTACCAACCGTCACCGCAAGGTCGACGATTATCCCTTCGGCGGCGAGGCCGGCATGGTGATGCAGGTAGAGCCTGTGGACCGTTGCATCGCCGCGCTGAAGGCCGAACGACACTACGACGAGGTGATATTCACCTCGCCCGACGGCGAGACTTTCAATCAGCCCATGGCTAACGCCATGTCGCTGCTCGACAATATCATAATCCTCTGCGGCCACTACAAGGGCGTGGACTGGCGCATACGCGAGCATCTTATCACCCGCGAGATCTCGATAGGCGACTATGTGCTCACCGGCGGCGAAATTCCCGCCGTGGCTATCGCCGATGCCGTGGTGAGACTTATCCCCGGGGTGATAGGCGACGAGCAGAGCGCGCTCAGCGACTCGTTTCAGGACAATCTTCTTGCCCCGCCCGTGTATACCCGCCCGGCGGTTTACAACGGTTGGGAGGTGCCTGAAGTGCTTCTTTCAGGTCACAAAGCCCGCATCGACGCCTGGCGCCACGAGCAAGCCGTGGAGCGCACCCGCCGCTTGCGTCCCGACCTTCTTGACGACTGATTTCCTCACACTATATTACCACTCACCCTATGACTCCACGACGCCTGTTTCTCCTCGATGCCTACGCGCTGATCTACCGCGCCTACTATGCCTTGCTCGGCAATCCGCGCGTGACCACCGGCGGCTTCAATACCTCAGCGATTTTCGGGTTTGTCAACACGCTCGACGAGGTGCTCCGCAAGGAAAATCCCACCCACATAGCAGTGTGTTTCGACCCCTCGGGCCCCACATTCCGCCACGAGGAGTTTCCCGACTATAAGGCTCAGCGCGAGAAGCAGCCTGAGGACATCACGGCATCGGTGCCCTACATCAAGCGCATCCTTGAAGCCTACCGCATCCCGGTGGTGGAGGTGCCCGGCTATGAGGCCGACGATGTGATAGGCACTCTGGCCCATCGCGCCCGCGGCGAGGGCTACGAGGTGTATATGATGACACCTGACAAGGACTACGGGCAGCTGGTGACCGACGGCGTGTATATGTACCGCCCGTCGCTCCGCGGTCAGGGCTTCGAGATACGCGGCCCCGAGCAGGTGTGTGAGCGTTACGGTATCTCCTCGCCCCGCCAGATGATTGACCTTCTGGCGCTGGAAGGGGATGCGTCAGATAATATTCCAGGATGCCCCGGAGTGGGGGAGAAGACTGCCGTGAAGCTCATCTCAGAATATGGCAGCGTGGAAAATCTTCTTGCCTCTACGGCGTCGCTTAAGGGGGCGCTGAAGAAGAAGGTGGAGGAGAATGAGGCGAAAATTCGTCTCTCGAAGCATCTCGCCACTATCATTACCGACGTACCCGTCGATATTAAGATCGACTCGCTGGAGCGTCGCGACATGAATGTCGACGAGTTGATAAAGATTTATCGCGAACTTGAGTTCAAGACATTTATAGCCCGCCTCAATGCCCGGATTGCCGCCGACAATGCCACTCTTCCCGACGCGCCTCCGGCTGCTGACGCATCGGGTATGGGTTCGCTTTTCGATGCCCCGGCCGCCGAGATCGTGGCCGCTCCGGCTATTGCCGCAACGACGCTCGACACCGAGCGCGCCATTGCCGAAGCCGTGGAGCGCGCCTGCTCGCTGACGCGGGTGGGTGTGGCCGTGGAGGCTGCGGGTGAGGATGCCATGACGGCGACTATAGCGGGACTGGCCATAGCGTTTGGCGACGATGACGCCGCGTGGGTACCGCTGTCGATTACGGCTGCCAACCGCGCTGAGGTGGCCGAGATTCTCAATCCGCTTTTCACGGCGGCTACCACCACGATAGTGTCTCACGACGTAAAGCGCGATATGCTCCTGCTTCGCCGGCTCGGCATCGTGATGACCGCCCCGGTATTTGACACCTCGGTGGCTCACTATGTGATTGACCCCGAGATGAAGCACACTATTCAGGCTGTGGCCGCAAAGTACCTCTCGATGGAATTTCCTGCCGAGGCTGATGCCGTCACATCGGCTGCCATGCGCGCGGCTGTGGCTCTGAAGCTCATGGACCCGCTGAGCGAGGAGGTGGAGCGCCGCGAGATGACGGCGCTTATGAATGATGTGGAATTTCCGCTTATCGCCGTGCTCGCCGCTATGGAGTGGACCGGAGTGCGCATTGATACCGCCGTGCTCGACCAGCTTGCTGAGGGCCTGCGCCACCGTCTCGATGACTATGAGCGCGAGATTTACTCGATGGCGGGTCACTCGTTTAATATCGGGTCGCCCTCGCAGGTGGGCACAGTGCTCTTTGAGGAAATGAAGATCGACGAGCAGGCCGGCATAAAGGCCAAGCGCACAGCTCGCGGCTCTTATTCCACTACCGAGCAGATTCTTGAGCAATACGAGGCCATGGTGCCTATCGTGAGCCTGATTTTGAAATACCGTCGTCTGAAAAAGCTACTCACTACTTATCTTGAGGCGCTGCCCGCGATGGTCAATCCTGTGACCGGAAAGATTCATACGTCGTATAATCAGACCGTTACCGCGACCGGTCGCATCTCATCGACCAATCCCAACCTACAGAATATCCCCATACGCACCGACGATGGCCGCGAGATACGCCGCGCGTTTATCCCCGACGAAGGGTGTCTGCTCATGAGTGCTGACTACTCCCAGATTGAGCTGCGCCTCATTGCCGACCTCAGCGGCGACCCCGATATGATCGAGGCGTTTCTCTCCGGTGCCGACATCCACCGCGTCACCGCTTCAAAGATTTACAAGGAGCCGCTCGACGAGGTGACCGACGACCAGCGCCGTCACGCCAAGACGGCCAATTTCGGTATCATCTACGGCATCTCAGCCTTTGGTCTGTCGCAGCGCTTAGGTATACCGCGTGCCGATGCGCGCCGCCTTATCGACGGATATTTCGCCACCTATCCACGCATCAAGGAGTACCTTGGCGAAGCCGTGGAGAGCGCCCGCACGCGCGGCTACGTGACCACCCGCATGGGTCGCCGGCGCTATCTGCCCGACATCACTTCGCGCAACGCCACCGTGCGCAGCTATGCCGAGCGAAACGCCGTCAACGCGCCCATTCAGGGCACCGCGGCCGACATTATCAAAGTGGCCATGATTCACATCTCCCGCGCCATGACCGCCGAAGGCATGCGCTCGACGATGATAATGCAGGTACACGACGAATTGATTTTCAACGTGTTCCCCGATGAACTGTCCCGCCTTCAGGAAATAGTGCGCACCGGCATGGAGAGCGCCTACTCCGGCGCCGTCCCCCTCGAAGTCTCAATGGGCGTCGCCACCAACTGGCTCGAAGCCCACTGATCCCACGCCCACGGTGCGTGAAATTTAAAATTCTCCATTTCATAATAGTTGCATGACCGATATGGAGCGGGGGTCGCCGACCCCCGCCGCCG
>CAYZFG010000029.1:0-27813 GCA_964477665.1 uncultured Staphylococcus sp. | reverse complement strand
AATCACTATCCCCGCTTAGGTTATGATATAGTTTATGCCGTTGACTTCGATAAGTATGCGGTAGAAACTTATAACTCCAATTTCCTACATCCGGCGCATTGTGCTGATGTGTCCGATGTCGATTTCAATAGGTTACCCGACATTGATCTTCTAATTGGAGGTTTTCCCTGCCAATCTTTTAGCACTGTCAACCCTACTAAAGACACCAACGATGATAGGGCCAATTTATATAAGCAGATAGTAAGATTTCTCACTGAAAAAAAACCAAAATTTTTTATTTGTGAGAATGTCAAAGGTCTTCTTACGCTTCAAAAGGGAGCAATTATAAATAAGATTGTATCAGAATTTGAAGCTGTCGGATATACTGTGAAATATAGATTGATGAAGGCTGTTGAATTTGGTATTCCACAGCGTCGCGAACGTGTTTTTATAGTAGGGATACGTAAAGATTTGGACTATACTTACACATTCCCGGATGCGATAAATTCGATTGAGCATGCCACTCCTCTGAGTGCCGTTATTGAACGGCTTGACATACCTGAGCAAAAATATTATTTTTCTCAACGAGCCGTTGAGGGGATGAAAAATGCAAAAAATAATATGAAACGCGGGCTATGGCAAGACCTGAACGGCCCATGTCTTACCATTACATCACACCTTGCTAAAACAAGTATAAATTCTCGCGACCCTCTATTACTAGTTGACCCTTCTATAGAATTGTATCGCAGATTTACTCCAAGAGAAGCAGCCCGAATACAATCTTTTCCAGAAAATTTTATTCTCAATAAATCCGAAGCAAAGTCTTACAAACAAATAGGTAATGCGATTCCACCTGTTTTAATGTGGCATATCGCAAAAGCCTTATGGGATTGTATTGAGGGTGACTCTGAGGCGGATATGGCAGATAGCGTCCCGCAATATTTTGTAACCAAAATATTTGAACCAGGAACGGAAATATTCAATTACGAATCTAATCCGTTCTTAGGTACTCTTTTTAATGAGCCGCTTCCACCTTACGGCAAGCCACACCATTATTAAAGCACCTTAGTCCAAGGCACAATCCCTTTAGAAAATCAATAGTTTAGGTATCCTTCTCTATCACAAATACGAAACATCAATGGAGGTTTTATCATAAACCTTCATTGTGTTACTCATCTAAATCATTGAAAACTGTGCTTTCATCTCAACTAAGATAATCCGAAAATGATCTTGCACCCTAGCATGACAAAAAAAATACTTGCTTGTAAGCTCGGTAATCAGATTACTTCCAGATTAGCGTTGAAGCGCTGGCGGACTACTTCGTAGATCATTACGCCGGCGGCTACGGATACGTTGAGCGATCCGATTTTGCCAAACATGGGTATACCCACGCGGGTATCGCAAAGCTTCATCACTTCGGGCGATATACCGGTGTCCTCGGCGCCCATCACGAGCGCTACGGGGTCAGTGTAATTGCCTTGCGTATAGTTCATATCGCTCTTCTCGGTCACGGCAACTATCTGATAGCCGTTATCTTTCAGGAAATGCACAGCCTGAACCGTATTGCTGACGCGCGCCACCGGCAGGTGAAGAAGCGCCCCTGCCGAGGTCTTGACGGCATCGCCTCCCACGCTTACGCTGCCATGCCGCGGAATCACTATCGCATCCACTCCGGCGCACTCACAGGTGCGGGCAATCGCTCCGAAATTTCTTACATCGGTAATACCGTCGAGCACCACCACAAATGGCAGCAGTCCGGCCTCGTAGAGCTCAGGCACGAGGTGGTCGAGGCGATAGTAAGTAATAGCCGACATCATGGCGAGCACGCCCTGATGGTTCTTGCGCGTGATGCGGTTGATGCGCTCCACAGGCACGCGCTGCATCACCACGCGAGCCTTGCGGGCGGTTTCGATAAGTTCCTGCGCCAGAGGTCCCTGAAGGTCCTTGGCTATAAGTATTTTGTCGATCTCTTTTCCGGCCTCAATAGCCTCGATGACGGCACGGATGCCGAAAATGTAGTCAGACGGTTCCATTAAACAGATTGGGATTAACGTTAGAAAGGAGCGAGCGGGCATTGCTTATGGCGGCTTCGTCTACAGCGCTGCCCGAGAGCATGGTGGCTATGGCGGCCACACGCTCGTCAGTATCGAGGAGGGAGATATGAGTGAGGGTGCGGTCAGCGGAGTCTTCCTTATACACCTTATAGTGATGTGAAGCCTTGGCTGCGACCTGTGGCAGGTGAGTGATGGTGATGACCTGGATCGTCTCGGCGATACGGAGCATCATGCGACCCATGCTGTCGGCCACTTCGCCCGACACGCCGGTGTCGATTTCGTCGAATATTATAGAGGGCAACTGCATCTTCGACGCTATTATACTCTTCACCGAGAGCATGAGGCGGGAGATTTCACCGCCCGACGCACCATTGCCCACCGGCATAAGCGGCTGATTTTTATTAAATGCCGTGAGGAATTTCACTTCGTCGGTACCGGTTGATGACATGTCGACTGTCTCCACGCTCACCTCCACCTGAAGATTCTTCATGCCGAGCGGCATGGCAGCCTCGCGCAACTCGCGGGCAAATCGCTCGGCCTCACGGTGGCGGCTCTCTGAAAGTTCCTGAGCCGTCTCGCGGGCAAGGGCGCGCAGGCGACGAGCCTTGCGCTCAAGATCCTGAAGAAATTCCTCAGAGTTATCGAGATTGTCGAGGCGCTCGCGCAGGGTGTCGCGCATCGCTATGAGTTCGTCGGCCGACGATACGTGGTGACGGTGGCAGAGCGAATAGATGCTGTTGAGGCGATCCTCAATGTCTTCAAGCGAACCGCCATCGCTTTCAAGCGACTCATTGAGATTTTCAAGGGTGCGACATATATCTGACACCTCGATACTTACGCTTTCGAGTCGGGCCGGAATATCATCTTCACGGTCAAGCACTCCGTCGAGGCGGCGACACTCATCGGCAGCGATGTCGATCAGCTCCGAAGCCGAGCCGTCATTAGCGCCCAGCGCACCTATGGCCGTAGCAAGAGCCGTCTTGATATTGGTAAGATTTTCAAGCACATCACGGTCATGTTCCAGACGCTCCTGCTCCCCTTCTTCAAGGTCAAGAGCCTCTATCTGCTCAAGCTGAAAGCGAGTGTACTCCTCATCCTGACGGCTGCGCTCCACCTCGGCACGCGCCGCGCGGAGCTTCTTCACGGCTTCACGATAGGCATTGTAGCGGGTGGTGTACTCGGCAAGTTTGGGGCCGTTGCCGGCGAGGGTATCAATGACGCGCAACTGGAACTCGGGCGTAGCAAGGAGCTGATTCTGATGCTGGGAATGGATGTCGACGAGATACATGGCCACGTCGCGCAACTTGGCTACGGGCACAGGCGAATCATTGACAAACGCTCGCGAGCGCCCGGCCGGAGCGATTTCGCGGCGCAGTATGCACGTGTGGTCATCCCATTCTATATCAGAGTCCTCGCAATATTGCTTGAGAGCGTCATACCCGGTCACATCGAAGTGAGCCTCGATCACTGTCTTGGCCGTGGGATCAGTGACCACGCGCGTATCGGCACGGCCTCCCAGAATGAGCGACAGCGCACCGAGGATTATCGACTTACCGGCACCGGTCTCGCCGGTGATTACATTGAAGCCGGGATAAAACTCGATGTCGACTCCCGATATAAGGGCATAGTTAGATATGTGTAGAGAGCGGAGCATAAGAGATTTCAATTAGTTTCGTCGCCGCGCTTGATTTTTTCAAGACGATCCATATCGGTAGGATACAGCGGCTGAAGGATTTTATAGGCCGTCTCGCGTTCGTCTGACGGCGCTTTGGAATAGATATTTACGAGTTCGTCGAGCTTGGCGTCACGAAACATCGACAGGCCCACTGACATGGGATTGGCCTTGTAGACAGTGGTGAGATTTTCGAGCGCCTGAGTGATGGTCTGGCGTCCCTTATCCGGACTCACCGACATCTGGTCGAGCCCTTTGAGGTGGTAATCATAGTTGAGGTCGCGGAGCACCGAGGTCGACGGATCAGTGTAGGCGGCAAGCACGGCGGCACGGTTTTTCGTGTCCTCAAATGCTTTCCATCCCGTCTCGCCCGATGACTGTCCCATCTGCACGATATTGGCGAGCTTGTCCCAGTAAGGGTCGCCGCCTCGGGACTGAAAACTGTCGAAATCTATGGCGAGTATCAGGTATACGTAGTAATTGAAAAGAGCCGTGAGGTTGCTCTCCATCGTGGTCTCGGAGTAAATGAGCGGCTCATTTTCCTGATAGGTAAATTCCACGCGGGTGTCCTTGAAATTGAGCAGAGTGGTGATGTAAGAGCTATTGTAGACGGGGCGCACGGCTTGCACCTGCAGGTCACCTTTTATGAGATTGGAGCCCTCGTCATATTCCTTGACGGTGAGGAAGATGGTGCACTCGATTTTCTCGTTGGGCGAGAATGTTGCGGTGGTCCAGCGGGTGGTATTGACATAGTCGTTGAGGGCCGACTGCAGGGTAGCAAAGACCTGCTTGTTGGTACCCTGAATCTGGTCAGAATTGACCTCCACACGGCAGTTTAATTCCTGAGCCCACGCGCTGCCGGCGGTCATAATCATAGTGACCGCGGCAATGATGAATGAATATATCTTATTTACAGTCATATCTTTACGTGTTGAGCGTCAGAGAAAATAGGAATATGTGTCAGCCCAATTCTTCAATGCAGTCAAAAATATCACCTGCCACGGCAGCCTTTGACTTCAGCGGGAACGATTTCTCGTCACCGGCCACGGTGACAACCGTAATCTTATTGGTATCGCCCGAGAATCCTGCTCCGGCATCGCGCATGGAATTGACCACTACCATATCGAGGCGCTTGCGGGTGAGTTTGGAGCGTCCGTTTTCCATCTCGTTGTCGGTTTCGAGGGCGAAGCCTACGAGAGTCTGGTCGTCGCGACGGCGAGCGCCGAGCGTAGCGGCAATATCAGGATTGCGCACGAGCCGCAGGGTCATTTCGGGCATGTCGCCACGCTTGATCTTGTGGTCAGCGGCATGGTCGGGAGCATAGTCGGCCACGGCGGCGCAGAATATAGCGATGTCGGCCGAGTCAAATTCCTTCTCACACTCGGCAAGCATCTCGCGGGCTGAGGTCACATCCACGCGGGTGATATTTCCGGCGGGCGTGGCGAGCGATACCGGACCACTCACGAGCACCACTTCAGCGCCGCGACGCGAGGCCTCTTCGGCCAGGGCATATCCCATCTTTCCTGACGAGTAATTACCGATAAAACGCACAGGGTCGATGGCTTCGTATGTAGGGCCGGCGGTAATTAACACCTTTTTACCTGCCAGTGAATGATTTTCATTTTTTTCAAAGAAGCGGTCGAGCACTTCCACTATCTTCTCCGGCTCTTCCATGCGTCCCTTCCCTACAAGTCCGCTCGCGAGGAAGCCCGTCTCGGGCTCTATGATATGATTACCGTAGCTACGTAGCAGCTCTATATTGCGGCGGGTGGAAGGATGAGCCATCATGTCGAGGTCCATAGCGGGAGCGATGAACACCGGAGACTTGGCCGAGAGATAAGTGGTGATGAGCATATTGTCGGCCACGCCGTTGGCCATCTTGGCAATCGACGAGGCGGTGGCGGGAGCGATCACCATGCAGTCAGCCCACAGGCCGAGGTCGACATGGGAGTGCCACTCGCCGGTATTGGCGGTGAAAAACTCGCTCACTACCGGCTTGCCGCTCAGCGCCGAGAGGGTCACCGGGGTGATAAATTCTTTTCCCGCGGGGGTGATCACCACCTGCACTTCAGCGCCGGCCTTGACGAGCAGTCGCAGAAGCGACACTGACTTATAGGCCGCTATGCCGCCGGTGATGCCTAAGATTATATGTTTGCCTTTAAGCATTTCTTTCTGTTACTTTAGACCCAACTTGATAGCCGTGAAAGCATCCTTGGTATTCTGTGGGAAATCGCCCTGAAGTATCCACGAATAGTAACCGGGATCGCGGCGGAGCACCTCCTCGGCGAGCTTGCCCTTGTACTTGCCGAAATTGATTACCGGCTGGCGCTTTTCATTGTAGACGAGTCGGCCTATAAGGTCCACATTATTGTTTTGCGAGGAGTATTCGCTCAGGGCTTCCACATCGTTGGGGAGGTCAGAGTATCGGTCGAGCTGAGCCTTCAGCACCTCGTAAGTGGCTCGGGTATCGGCGTTGGCTGAGTGGGCTTCTTCGAGATTAGCGTTGCAATAGAATCTATAGGCCGCCACGAGAGTGCGTTGCTCCTTCTTATGGAAGATGGTCTGCACGTCGATAAATTTCGCCTTTGAGAAATCAAATTTCACTCCCGCTCGACGAAATTCTTCGTCGAGCATCGGCACGTCGAAGCGGTTGGAGTTGAATCCTGCTATATCGCATCCGGCGAAAAGCTCGGCCAGTGAGCGTGCTACCTGCTTGAAAGTAGGCTCATTGGCCACGTCGGCATCCGTGATATGGTGCACGGCGGTAGCCTCGGCGGGGATGGGTATGGTGGGATTGATGCGACGGGTGCGCTCTATCTCCTCGCCATTGGGCATCACTTTGATAAGCGAAATCTCCACAATGCGGTCAGAGGTGATATTGGTGCCCGTAGTCTCCAGGTCAAAGAATATGATGGGCTTCTTGAGATTGAGTTCCATTTAGCTGACAATTAGAAATCGGTCACATTCATGGGCATAAGAAGCATGGTCAGCTCGGTATCGGGCTTATCTTCCGAGGGTACGATCACGGCGGGACGCGAGGGGTCGGCGAGCTTGAAGAGTATATCGTCGGTCCACAGCACTCCTACGAGGTCGCTCAGGTAAGACGAGCTGAAGCCTATCACGATATTGTTGCCTGTAAAGTCGCAGGCGAGCTTTTCCTCACCCGACGTATTATACTCATTATCAGAGGCTTTGATGATTACATTTTCAGGCTGCACCTTGAATTTGAGCAATCCGTGACCTTCATCCACAAAGAGGCTCACACGCTTCACGGCCGTCGAGAAAAGCTGGCGATCGACGGTCATCACGTAGGGGTTTGACGTGGGAATCACGCGGTTATAATCAGGGAACGAGCCCTTTACGATGCGGCTGTCGAAAGTGAATGTGTCGGTCTCAAATGTCACGCCCTGTTGGGGACGGATGGTGATGGAGAGCGATTCGTCTTTAGTGAATACGCTCTTAAACACGTTGGTCGACTTATTGGGAAGGATAAACGAACCCTTTATACCCGATACAACCGACGAATCCTTGAATTTCACAAGCTTATGCGTATCAGTAGCTACGAAAATAAGCGCATCGGGCATCACATCCCAATATACACCCATCATCTGGGGACGCAGTGTATCGGTGCCGGCGGCAAAACCGGTAAATTCGAGTCCGCGCAGAATCTTCTCGGAGGGCACTTCAAATTTCAGATCATCTTCCGATGCGGCACGCTTGAAGCGGGGATATTCCACGCCGGGAGTACCGACGAATTTATACGAACCGTTGGGGTGGCTCATCTCCACAGCGAGCGTAGAATCGTCGATATCAAACTGAAGCTCCTGCTCGGGCATCACGCGCAGCAGGTCCACCAGGCGGCGGGCATCAATACATATCTCACCTTCACCTTCCACATCAAGGATAGGCACGCGGGCGCAGAGGGTATTTTCACCGTCGCAGGCGGTGATAGTGAGCACGTTACCATTGATTTCGAGAAGGAAGTTATTGAGAATCGTCAGGGCATTCTTGGCATTGATCACCTTGCTTACTGACGAGGCATAGCTATGAAGAGTCTTGCTCGGTACGGAAAATTTCATATCGTATCTGGTATTATTGATTTTGCTTTATATATTAATGTACAAAGATACGCTTTTCACCCGTAATTTCAAAACATTTTCGCGATTTCCCCGTTTCTGTTGAGGGCGTGAGGTTATTATGGCGTATTTGGACGCTTACAATCCAAACTGCGCAAGGCGTTCCTCGCTTTCGGCAGGACTTTCCTTAACGGTACCAATGATTAAATCAATGTCGTATTCCTCGATCTCACCCAAATAGTTCCATTCATTGAATTTTTGAGGATAGGCAACCTTTAATCTTAGGCAATCTACAAAAGAATCATATCTAAGGAATGGATATTTTGATTGTTTTATAGGCATGTGGTACATTTTGAGGTGCGCAGGGAGATTCTTATTGATTTGAGAGTTGATTATCACTCCTCCAAAGGCTATGCCATTAGAGTCAAAACCGAGCACTATAAAATACTTATCTCTCGTAGAAAAACCTTCCTTGGGCTTAATCCCATTTGCCTCAGTCATTGTCATCTCATACACATCTCCCACTTTGACAGTGCGTGATGCCAGCTGCGACAACTCTTCCTCATTGAGTACATCAGAAATTTTCATCCTTTCAAAGCTGACTCAATTTGTATTTGCTCTTCGATATATTCGAGAATTGCATCGTCGGCATTCAGAACTTTTGCCATAGAGACCGGCGAAATGATATTTGTTCCATTCGTTCGGAGGTTTGCCTCTTCCCAAGCTTTGTCATGAGATTTCCGCATGAGTTGTCCAAAAGTCAACGATTCGTTTTCCTTTATTGATTGCTCCAAAGCCTCAATTTCTGACTTTGATAGAAATTTCAGATTTGCCCCTCGCTTAGGAAGAAGTACATTAGGAGCATCTTCCCCGGCAAATTGAATAACCTCAGCCAACTCTCCTGAAAGGCCCACCTGCGGGTGACTGAGATCCTTAACGGCATCATACAGCCTTGTGGGAACCGGACCATATTTCAACGCGCAAAACTCGTCAGGCACAATACGGCTGCCCCATTTGGCGAGATGCTTCATCTCAGCGAAATAGAGTATCTTGAAAGCATGGTAGAAATCAACCCCACCAGTCTTGCCAAGTATAAACAAAACTAACTCAGTGAGTTTCTTGCTGTCGTAATTAGTCATGAGCTTAGGTTCTTATACTTATCAAACGTAATTTACGCAATCGCAGTTTATTTAAACTGCAAATATACGAAATAATTTTTCAAATTGCAAATGGGCCTCAAAATTCCAAATTTATCCCAAATTTATGGCCAAATTTCCCCGCTTCGGCTGACAGCGCCAGCCATCCGCGATATTACTGCCATGGCTAATAGAGCACTGCTATCCAACGATTTGTAGAGACGTCACTGGGCGACGATGAGATTCAAATAAGGGATAAATGGGGCAGTCGCATAAGTCCGTGGATTGCTAAAAAAAATTATACCGTCTTGTAGGGACACTCATAATGTTGGCCAAAATGTTATTAAAGCGTATCGTTTAGGCAATTACGTTTATTAATGACCATTAGTGTTAATAGCGTAAGTTGCGAAAAATCGGTTTTCAAGCTGCAAATAACGTAGTAGATCCTTGACCTCACCTTCTCCATATCCATTTAGTAGGACGAATAACAGCACCATGAATAACCTATTAATGAAGCTTTTATCTTCGATGATTCACATTTTGACCAACATTAGGAGCGTCCCTACAGGATAACGTTTTTACAACCTTATTTTTTCATGGCTCCATTTTCCTTATTTTAACCGCATCGTCGCATGGCGACATCCCCACGACTGATTTATTACCCATGCCAATGACAGCGCCAGGGGGCTTTCAAGAATTATTATTTAATTATAAGGTTTATAAACATTCCGTTAAATAAATTTATCTATATTTTTTCGTAACTTTGCAGGTTATGAGCAAGAAAAAAATTCAAGACGGCTCTGAGAGCCGTGACATTATAATAAGCGGGGCTGCCGTCAATAATCTCAAAGATGTAGACGTGACGGTGCCTCGCGGTAAGTTTGTGGTAATCACCGGTGTAAGTGGTTCGGGCAAGTCGTCGCTTGCCTTTGACACACTCTACGCCGAGGGTCAGCGCCGCTACGTGGAGAGCTTATCGAGCTACGCACGCCAGTTTATGGGCAAGATGCACAAGCCCGAGTGCCGCTCCATCACCGGTCTGCCCCCGGCCATCGCCATCGAGCAGAAGGTCAACACGCGCAATCCGCGAAGCACCGTGGGCACGTCGACCGAAATCTACGATTACATCCGCCTGCTTTTCGGGCGTGTGGGTCACACGTTTTCACCCGTGAGCGGGGCTGAGGTTAAGAAGCACACGGTCAACGACGTAGTAGCTAAAGCTCTCTCCTATCCCGAGGGCACGCGTATAGCCATCGCAGCTCCGGCCCAACTGCCCGAGGGACGCAAAGTGCGCTCGCAGCTTGATGTATATTTCAAGGCCGGTTACTCGCGTCTGATAAAGGACGGCGAGTTTGTCGATATCGAGGAGATGCTCGCCGATGATTCACTCGTGCCGAAATCGCTCGATGGCTACGACCTGCTTATCGACCGACTGGCCGTGACCGACGAAGCCGACGAGGTGAGCCGTCTGGCCGACTCGGCCGAGGCTGCTTTCTTCGAGGGTGCTGACACGATGCACCTTATCGCGTGGGTCGACGGCAAGCCGGTCGTGACGCCGTTCTCCAAGAAGTTTGAGGCCGATGGCATAAAGTTCAGCGAGCCGAGCGACATGATGTTTAACTTCAACAATCCCGTGGGGGCATGCGACACGTGCGGAGGCTTCGGCAAAGTGCTCGGTATCGACCCGCGGCTCGTGGTGCCCAATCCTTCGCTTTCGGTCTACGACGACGCTGTGGCGTGCTGGAAAGGCGACAAGATGAGCGAGTGGAAGCGCGAGTTTATCCATCGCGCTCAAGCCCGTAAATTCCCTATCCACGCTGCTTACGTAGACCTGACTCAGGAGCAGAAAGACCTGCTATGGCATGGCGACGGCACGAAATCATTTCCCTGCATCGACAATTTCTTCCGCATGGTGGAGGAAAACCAGTATAAGATTCAATACCGTGTGATGTATGCCCGCTATCGCGGAAAAGCCGAGTGCCCTGTGTGCCATGGATCAAGGCTGAAAGAGGCGGCTTCGTATGTGAAAGTGGGCGGACTGACCATAGGCGAAATCGTGAAGATGCCGGTGGATCAGTTGCTGGGATGGTTTGAGGAGCTGAATCTCGACGAGCACGATACCAAAATTGCCTCGCGCCTCCTCACCGAAATACGCAACCGATTGAGCTACCTCGTGGAGGTGGGACTTGGCTACCTGACGCTCGACCGACTATCTTCCACTCTCTCAGGCGGTGAAAGCCAGCGTATCAATCTCGCCACTTCGCTCGGCAGCAGCCTGGTAGGGTCGCTTTATATCCTTGACGAACCTTCAATCGGACTTCACTCCCGCGACACTGACCGACTTATTTCCGTACTCCGCAAGCTCCGCGACGCGGGCAATACCGTGGTAGTGGTAGAGCATGACGAGGAGATAATGCGTGCGGCCGATTATATTATCGACGTTGGCCCCGACGCCGGTCGACTGGGAGGTAAGATAGTGTTTCAGGGCACGCCCGACCGATTGACTGAAAGTGACGGATATACGGCCAAGTATCTCACCGGTGCGCTTTCGATACCTCTTCCCGAAGCTCGCCGCAAGTGGCGCGACAAGATCACCGTCAACGGTGCTCGTGAGAATAATCTGCGCGGTATCGACGTGGATTTCCCGCTCGGCGTGATGACGGTGGTGAGCGGTGTGAGCGGTTCGGGTAAATCTACTCTCGTGCGCGATATACTTTACCGCGGCCTCCTCCGCCACCTTGGCGAAGCCTCAGATGCGCCGGGTGCTTTCCGATCGCTATCGGGCGACCTGTCGCGCATCAGCGCCGTAGAGTTTGTGGATCAGAATCCTATCGGCAAGTCGTCGCGCTCTAATCCCGCCACCTATCTTAAGGCTTTTGATGAGATACGCAAGCTCTATGCCGCTCAACAGGCAGCCGTACAGCTCGGCCTTACGCCGGGCGACTTCTCATTCAATGCTGAAGGAGGTCGCTGCGAGGAGTGTAAGGGTGAGGGATATATCACTATTGAGATGCAGTTTATGGCTGACATCACTATTCCTTGCGAGAGCTGCCATGGCAAGCGCTATACGCGCGATGTGCTCGACGTGCTCTATCGAGGAAAGTCGATCTACGATGTACTCGAAATGACTGTCAATCAGGCTATAGAATTCTTCTCGGAAGAACCGGGCACTATCGAAAAACGCATCGTGAAGCGACTGAAACCGTTGCAGGACGTGGGACTTGGCTATATCAAGGTTGGCCAGAGCAGTTCGTCGCTCTCGGGCGGTGAGAATCAGCGCGTGAAGCTCGCGTCGATTTTCGCCGACGAAAATTCCCGCCCCACCATGTATATTTTCGACGAGCCCACTACCGGACTGCATTTCAATGACATAGCATTGCTTTTGAAATCATTTGACCGTCTTATCGAAGCCGGACACACGGTGGTGATAATCGAGCATAATATCGACGTGATCAAGCGCGCCGACCATGTAATTGACATGGGTCCCGAGGGCGGACGCGACGGCGGCACAGTGGTAGTGGCAGGCACACCTGAGCAGGTGGCCGCGTGTGAGGCTTCCTACACCGGAAAATTTCTTAAGGAAAAATTAAAATAATAATATGATATATGGCAAAAGTTGGTGACATCGTCCGCTTCCTCAACAGCGTTGGAGGCGGTGTAGTGACAAGAATAGAGGGCAATATCGCCTACGTTGACGACGACGGTTTCGAGACCCCCATGCTCCTGCGCGAGTGCGTGGTGGTGGGTCAGGCTCCGGTGGAGGAGAAGCCTAAGGCGGCTCCTTCATTCCGAGCATCAACCCCTACTCCCGCTCCCGCGCGGCAGCCTGAGCCGGAACCTGAGCCGGTGGCTGTGGAGGAGACTCCCGAGGGGGAGAAGCTCAATGTGGTGCTCGCCTACGAACCCTCTGATATAAAGCAGCTTTCATCGACTACATTCAACACATATCTGGTCAACGATTCCAATTATTTCCTTTACTTTTCCTATCTTACCCGTGC
Organism: uncultured Staphylococcus sp.; assembly: GCA_964477665.1. GTDB lineage: Bacteria > Bacteroidota > Bacteroidia > Bacteroidales > Muribaculaceae > Duncaniella. The sequence continues at coordinate 14,898 of CAYZFG010000029.1, read as the reverse complement.
CGATGGTGCGGAAGGTTGGGTGACACGTTACGCGGGCGTGGTTGAGCCTAATATTCAGATTTGGCTTGAGGAATTTGAAGGTTCTCAACTGGCTCAGATGGATCGCGTGGCCGTGCAGCTCATCGCCATGAAGCAGGGCAAGGAGTTTGCACTGAAGAGCCCTGTTTCTGTGGAAATGAAGCTCGACACCCGCAAGTTTTTCAAGCTGCATTGCTTCAACACGGGCGTGTATTTTGAAGAACCGGTCATCGCGCTCGACATCGTGCGCGACGATCGAGCCGTAAAGCCTGCCTCCGTCGATGCCGTAAGTATCGAGCAGGGCATCAAGGAGAAAAAGGCTATAGACCGTCGCCGGCCCGTGCGTCCGCTCCGTGCGAAGAAGGCCGACGTGCGCCGCGGTGATGTGATTGAAGTGGACCTGCATATCCATGAGTTGGTCGATAACACCGCCGGCCTGTCGCCCGCCGACATGCTCAACCTCCAGGTCGATGAGTTTCGCCGCGTGATGGATGCCAACTTGCGCAACAAAGGTCAAAAAATCGTCTTTATCCACGGCAAGGGTGAAGGAGTGCTCCGCCAGGCTATTCTTAAAGAGCTCAATCATCGCTACAAGGGGCATGACGTGCAGGATGCTTCGTTTCGCGAGTATGGGTTCGGTGCTACTCAGGTGACTATTTAACTCTCTCGCAATGATAGTATATTTCAGTGGCACAGGCAATTCCCGCGCCGTAGCAGGAAGGCTCGCGGATTTACTCGGGGAGAGTATGTCGTTTCTCCTACCCGCACCTGACCTATCAGCAGAGGAGCGCGTGATATGGGTAACTCCCATTTACTCCTGGGGCTTGCCACCGGTAGTGGTCGAGGCCATAAAGACGGCTCGCTGCCGGCAAGGCTCTCAACATTTTCTCGTCGCTACCCACGGCGACGACCTCGGCAATACCCATCGCCAATGGCGAAAGCTCATAGCCGAAAAGGGTCTTGATGCCGTGGCAACTTTCTCTGTGACGATGCCTAACACCTACGTCTCCCTGCCGTTCTTTGACGTGGATTCACCTGCCGTGGAGCAATCTAAATTAGATGCCATGCCGGGAAGAGTTGATGAAATTGCGCGAATGATTAAGTCAGGCACGCGGGTTGACGATGTGGTGCGCGGTGCATTTGCCGGAATAAAATCAGGCATGATATATCCGGTATTTATCCGTCATGCGCTGTCGGCCAAACCGTTTACTATCAACGAATCATGTATATCATGCGGCAAATGCGAGCGTAGCTGCCCTATGCAAAACATAAAGCTCACCGACGGGCACCCCGTTTGGGGCTCCAACTGCGCCGGTTGCCTCGGCTGCTACCATATCTGCCCCACCCACGCCATAAATCGCGGCCGCGCCACCATCCATAAAGGGCAATACTACTTCAGCTAATAATGTCATTAAAGTCTTTAGAATCATTAAGGTCATTAGGGAGAAATTCCTTAATGACCTTAATGACTTTAACGACCTTAAAGACCTTATTGCCCCTAATCGACCTTATTTTCCCCCGCTTACTGCAAAAAATAATTCACGCCCGTCAGCTCATCGGGAAATCGACAAGCGGCGAGCGTGATGCGCGTGCATGGCTCTCAGGCCATGTCTTACACCGACGGCAAATTACTTACCGGCGATAGAGTCAGAGACTGTCAGACGCAGACGACCTTTAGCGCGACGACGTGCGAGCACCTTGCGGCCATCGGGGGTAGACATGCGGGCACGGAAGCCGTGCTTGTTAACTCTCTTTCTGTTAGAAGGTTGAAATGTTCTTTTCATTGCCGTATATTATTTTTCTTATTTATTCTACAATTCGGACTGCAAATTTAAGAATTAATTTTCACTTTTGCCAAAATTTTCACATTCATTAATACTCCGAGGTAAAAAATTTCATAAAAGTGACGCCAGATCAAAATACATCACGCGAGTAAGCTTGTCCTCATCATCGCTATTCAGGAACTGATAATCATTCTTGATATAAAACGGAATAGCATCCACATAAGCATCCACAGTAACGAATCTACAGCCCGACTTGCGCTCGTCAATCATCATATTACTTACATATTCCAAAAGATATGTGCCGATGGATTGATGACGCATGGAGTTATCTATTGCGAGCCTTCCTATCTTCATGGCAGGATAGCTGCGCAACCGCTTTTCGTTCACGAAACGATGCTTCCTGAAACGATTAAACTCAGTCTTACTCTCAAAATCCGATAAAGATATTTTATCATTGGCAAGACTGAAATAAGCAATAACTTTTCTTGACGAAATAGCCACGACCAAATATGTAGCCGCGATCAATGCTTCCTCATAAAGAATAGCTTCATTATGAAGAAAATCATTGAGATCATCATCTCCGCAATCAAATTCAGTCAGATTGAGCGAATCGGAAAGCGGAAGCACGGCAACTTCAGCAGCAAACTCCTCACGTGTCATAGAGTATTCCTGCTTGCTTTCTTAACTGCCTCATACGAAGCGCGGATGCGGGCGCGCTTCTCTGCCGAGACCTTGGGAGGATTCTTCATCCGCTCCTCAAAGCGCCTTGCATCGGAGCCGAAAAGTATCGGAGTTTCTTTTATAGGTCGTGCCATTTTCGATAAGTTTATGCGTTTTCTCTGCAAATATAACAATTATTTCTCACTTTGTCAACTACTTTCACCACAAAGCCCCCTGCCGCACATCCGGCAGAGGGCTTTATGATCACGAGTCAGGGGAAATCATTCCCACTCGATGGTTGCCGGGGGTTTTGAGGAGATGTCGTAGCATACGCGGTTTACGCCGCGCACTTTGTTGATGATGTCGTTGCTCACGGAGGCCATGAAGTCGTAGGGGAGATGAGCCCAGTCGGCGGTCATGGCATCGGTAGAGGTCACGGCGCGGAGTGCAATAGCGCGCTCGTAGGTGCGCTCGTCGCCCATCACGCCTACTGATTGCACGGGCAGGAGTATCGCGCCGGCCTGCCATACGCTGTCATAAAGCCCCCAGTCGCGGAGGCCGCGGATAAAGATATCGTCGGCATCCTGAAGTATGCGTACCTTCTCAGGGGTGATATCGCCGAGGATACGCACTGCCAGTCCGGGGCCGGGGAAGGGATGGCGCTTGATAAGATGCTCAGGCATTCCGAGGGCGCGGCCTACGGCTCTCACCTCATCTTTGAAGAGAAGACGCAGGGGCTCGCAAAGTTTGAGGTTCATCTTCTCGGGCAGACCGCCTACGTTATGATGGCTCTTGATAGTGGTGCCGGTGATGGAAAGCGACTCTATGCAGTCAGGATAAATGGTACCCTGGGCAAGCCACTTCACATCTTTGATCTTATGTGCCTCTTCATCGAACACGTCAATGAAGCCTTTGCCAATAATCTTGCGTTTTCGCTCAGGCTCGGTCACGCCGGCGAGCTCGCTGAAAAACTTTGCGCTGGCGTCTACCCCTATCACGTTGAGGCCCAGACACTCATAGTCGTGAAGCACATCGCGGAACTCATTCTTGCGGAGCATTCCGTGGTCCACGAAGATACAGGTAAGATTCTTACCGATAGCCTTATTGAGAAGCACGGCGGCCACTGACGAGTCCACGCCTCCCGAGAGGCCGAGCACTACCTTGTCATCGCCGAGCTGCTCCTTGAGAGCGGCCACGGTGGATTCGATAAACGAGGCGGCGTCCCAATCCTGTTTGCCGCCACATATATTAACTACAAAGTTCTTCAGCAGCTGCGTGCCACAGGTAGAGTGAAATACCTCGGGATGAAACTGCACGCCCCAAGTCTTCTCACCTTCCACGCGATAAGCTGCATTTTTCACATCGGCCGTAGAGGCGATGGCGCGGAATGTATCGGGCACATTAGTGATGGTGTCGCCGTGGCTCATCCACACCTGCGAGCCCACGGGTATCTCGTTCATAAGCTCGTCGGCGCTATCGACCCATTCGAGCTTTGCGCGGCCATATTCGCGCGACTCGGCGGGCTCTACGGAGCCTCCGGCATCGTAGGCTATAAACTGCGCGCCGTAGCATATACCGAGCACCGGCAGACGGCCACGCAATTTCGACACCTCCATTTTAAACGATTTTTCGTCGTAGACCGAGAAAGGAGAGCCCGAAAGTATCACTCCGATTACCGAGGGGTCATCGTAGGGAAACTTGTTGTAAGGCACGATCTCACAATACTCGTTGAGTTCTCTGACGCGACGGCCTATGAGCTGCGTCGTCTGCGAACCGAAGTCGAGAATTATAATTTTTTCCTGCATTTTGTGGTGTAAGATGGATAATTAGGTTGCAAAGATACGCATTTATCGCCGAATTATCGTAACTTTGCACCAAAATTCATCAACATACAAGCTAATGTCGAAACATCCTTCCACCGATCCGCACCTTCCGTCGACGGAAGCCCCGGATCAAGAAATCATCATGGACGCTGATCCTACCGAGCTGCCTGAGAGCGCATTCCGCGAGCTGGCCGACGATGAGGAGTATCGCCCCGTGATGCACCCGGCACGCGATTACGCTCAGGCCACACCCTACTCCGTGGGCTTGGGATTGCTGCTTGCCGTAGTGTTCAGTGCCGCCGCCGCTTATTTAGGCTTGCGCGTAGGCCAGGTATTTGAGGCCGCAATTCCTATCGCTATTATCGCAGTGGGATTGTCAAGTTCGCTTAAAATCAAGAATCCTCTGGGACAGAACGTCATAATCCAGAGTATCGGCGCATGCTCGGGCGTGATAGTGGCCGGTGCCATCTTCACCCTCCCCGCCCTATTCATACTTCAGGGCACATATCCCGAAATTACGGTCAACTTCGTGCAGATATTCCTCAGCTCGCTGCTCGGCGGTGTGCTGGGTATTCTTTTCTTCATTCCCTTCCGCAAGTATTTCGTGAAGGACATGCACGGCAAGTATCCTTTCCCCGAAGCTACAGCCACCACTCAGGTACTCGCCAGCAGCCTCGGCTCCAAGGCCGGCAACAGCGGTCAGGCCAAGACACTCGTAATAGCCTCATTGATAGGCGGTATCTATGACTACTGCGTGGCCACCTTCGGCTGGTGGGCTGAAGTAATCACCACCACCGCTACCTCGTGGGGCGCCGCTGCAGCCGAGAAGTTCAAGATGGTATTCACATGCAATACCGGTGCCGCACTGCTCGGTCTGGGCTACATCGTGGGCTTGCGCTACGCCTTCATCATCTTTGCCGGCTCGGCATTCGTATGGTGGGTGATCGTGCCGCTGATGGGTACTTACGGGTCGCCTGAGATCACAGCCATGTCGCCCGACGGTATCTTTAGCAACTATGCCCGCATGATAGGTATAGGCGGTATCGCCATGGCCGGTGTGATAGGTATCATAAAGTCGTGGGACATCATACGCAACGCCGTGGGTCTTGCCGCCCGCGAGCTCGGAGGCAAGTCTTCTGCTAAGAAAGAAGTGCGCTGGCAGACCGACATCTCCATGAAGCACATCGTATTCTTTACCGCCGTGGCACTTATCGCCGTGCTGCTGTTCTTCTGGTTTGGTGTGATCCACACCTTCTGGCAGGCACTCGTGGCATGGGTGGTAGTTACCGTTATCGCCTTCCTGTTCACCACCGTGGCCGCCAACGCTATCGCTATCGTGGGTAGCAACCCCGTGTCGGGTATGACACTTATGACTCTCATCGTAGCATCTGCCATCTTCGTGGGTATAGGCCTCAGCGGCACCTCGGGTATCGTGGCAGCTATGGTGATAGGCGGTGTGGTATGTACCGCGCTCTCCATGGCCGGCGGCTTCGTAACTGACCTCAAGATCGGCTACTGGCTCGGCTCCACTCCCCGCACTCAGGAATCGTGGAAATTCCTCGGCACACTGGTTTCAGCCGCTACCGTAGGCGGTGTGATACTGCTTCTCAACAATGTATATCACTTCTCGGGTCCCGATGCCCTCTCGGCACCGCAGGCCAACGCTATGGCTAAAGTAATCGAGCCCCTCATGATGGGTGGCGACACTCCATGGGTGCTCTACATGACCGGTGCCATCCTCACCCTGCTGCTCAACTGGCTTGGTGTACCCGCGCTCGCCTTCTGCCTGGGTATGTTCATACCCCTCAACCTCAATACCCCCATGCTCGTGGGTGGTGCCATCTCCTGGTTTGTGGGCTCGCGCTCCAAGGATCAGGCTGTCAACGATGCGCGCCGCGACCGCGGTACGCTCGTATCGTCAGGCTTCATAGCCGGCGGTGCTCTCTTCGGCGTATTCGCCGCCCTTACCCGCTACTTCGGATTTGAATACACTACTCCTCTGGCCTACTCCACCACTCAGATTCTCGGCCTTGTAATCTACGTGGCCCTGATCGTCTACCTCATCTCCGACTCGATGCGCGCCAAGAAGAAATGAACCGCCTCAACCGTTCCATTCTCCACATAGCAGTGCCCTCGATAGTGGTCAATATCACCACTCCGCTGCTGTCGCTGATGGACGTCACCTTTACAGGACACATGGGAAGTGCCACCTACCTCGCGGCTATCGCGGTGGGTGGCACCCTCTTTAATATGATATACTGGATATTCGGATTCCTCCGCATGGGCACGAGCGGCATCACCGCCCAGGCCTACGGTCACAGCCTCACTGATCCGGCGGGGAAAACCGAATTGAGTGCGTCGCTGCTGCGCGGACTCATTCTCGCTCTCGTGGCCGGCTCACTCATTGCCATATTGCAACACCCCATCGTCGCGGCCGGACTCGACATAATGGACGTGGACGGTGATACGGCCGAAGCTGCCCGGCGATATTTCCTCATACTGAGCTTCGGCGCGCCGGCAGTGTTGGCCACCTACGTTTTCACCGGCTGGCTCATAGGTATGCAGGATTCACGCAGTCCCATGTGGATGTCGCTTACCATCAATGTGGTCAACATCGCCGTATCGTTTGGCCTCGTGGTGGGAGCGGGCATGAAGATAGAGGGCGTGGCATTAGGTACACTCGTGGCTCAGTGGACGGGGTGCGTGATGGGGGCTGCCATAATTTGGCGGCGCTACCACCCTGCCGGCACGTCATTACGCGAGATATGGGACACGGAAGCACTGAAGAAATTTTTCCGCGTGAATACCGATATATTTTTCCGCACACTCTGCCCCGTGGGCGTGACAGTATGGTTCACCCGCGCCGGCGCTTCGATGGGCACGGTCACGCTTGCCGTCAATTCGGTACTCATGCAGTTTTTCTATTTCTTCTCCTATTTTATGGACGGTTTTGCTTTTGCCGGCGAAGCGCTTACCGGCCGCTTCATAGGCGAGCGCGACCGTTCACAGCTCCGCGCCGTCATATTCGCCCTATTGCGCTGGGGATTAGGCCTTGGGGCTGCTTTCTCCGTCATATATGTTGTGACCGGGACGCTGTCGGTTGACCTGCTTACATCGGAGGAAATCGTGCGCGCCGCTTCGCGGGAATACTTAGCGTGGATCGTGGCGATACCTATTGCCGGATTCGCTGCCTTCACCTTCGACGGCATTTTCATAGGTGCCACCATGACCCGCTCGATGCTGCTTTCGATGCTCGCGGCAATGGTGACATTTTTCGCCACCTATTTCATATTATCACCCTCGCTGGGCAACCACGCGCTGTGGCTTTCATTCGTGCTTTATCTGGCCGTGCGCGGCGCTGTACTTGCCCGCCTCACACCACGGCTTCTTAAGAAATCCGACTCATGACTCACTTCCCCGTAACTCTTCGTGATCTCACCACCGGCTATCACATCAAGGGCGACCTGTCCGTCACCATTACATCAGGAATCAATGCCGCGCTCCCGGCCGGATGCATGACCGCTCTGCTCGGCCCCAACGGCGCCGGAAAGTCTACTCTTATCAAGACTATTTCGGGCAATCTGCCTCCGCTCGGAGGGTCGCTTGATGTGATGGGAAAAGAGATAAGCGATTACACGCCGCCCATGCTGGCGCGCCAACTGAGTGTGGTTCTTACCGAGCGGTTTGAATCGACGCATCTCACCGTACGTGACCTCGTGGGACTCGGACGCAGTCCTTATACCGGATTTTTCGGACGCCTTTCAGCCGACGACCGCCGCATAGTCGACGATGCCATATCTCTGGTGGGAATCGAGTCGTTAGCTGACCGCACCGTGGCGACGCTGAGCGACGGCGAGCGACAGAAATCAATGATAGCTCGCGCCCTTGCACAGCAGACGCCCGTAATATTTCTCGACGAGCCCACGGCCTTTCTTGACTACCCGGGAAAGGTCGACATCATGATGGTACTACGCCGCTTGTGCCGGGAAGAGGGGAAGAGTGTACTTCTGTCAACCCACGATCTTGAACTCGCCTTACTCCTCGCTGACCGCCTGTGGCTGCTCAACCGTGCCGACGGACTCATAGCGGGGTCGCCTGAAGACCTGATTCTCGCCGGTCGCATCGAGCAATATTTCTCGGGACGAAATCTGCAATTTGACCACTCGACCGGCTCATTCCGCGTGGACTTCAATCACATAGGCACCGTCACGCTCAGCGGCTCAGGCGCTCGCGCAGCGATGGTGACACGAGCCCTCAGCCGTGAGGGATACGACACGCGCCGCGTAGAATCCGACGCCGACATACAGATAAGCGACGAGGCGTACATCTTCCGCGGGAAGAGTTACGCCTCGATCGAAAGTCTTGTGGAAGCCGTCAGGGAATCTGCTTCACATTGATCTGCTTCACCTCTGAATTGTGTTCTTTCAGCACCGGCCCCTCGGCAAGCTGAATCCGGATATTTTTCAGCGTCACGCCCTCGGCATTATTTATCACCATACCCTCGCGTGAAGCGAAAGTGCAGTCAGAAATCTCAACTTCGGCGATACGCTTTTCAGGCAATCCTTTCATCACTACAGCTCTGCCGGCATCGCGGCACACTATTCCGCTGATGAAGAAGCCGCGGAACACGGGTGTATCGGCAGTGACCGGTACGGCTTCGACATTCTCGCCGTCGCCCACTTTCTCCTCATAATATGAATCGAAAAGAATGGCCTCACCGGCGATGTCACACATCACCACGTCGCGCACAAACACGCCACACATCAGTCCGCCACGATCGCGACCGCTCTTGAAGCGGAGGCCGGTATCGGTATCGATGAAGCGGCAGCGACGCACCATGATATTATTCATTCCGCCGGCATTGTCAGAGCCTATCACGAAACCGCCGTGGCCATGAAATACGGTGCAGTTGTCGATGATGATATTCTCGCAGGGCCCGCGACGGCGACCCGCGTCACCTATGCCGCTCTTGAGGCAGAGAGCATCATCGCCGGCATCTACTGATGTATTGACAATAAGAGCATTGCGGCACGAACTGAGGTCGATACCGTCGCCGTTTTGAGCATTCCACGGACAGCGCACCATCACGCCGTCGATTATGAAATTGTTGCTTAGGACCACGTTGAGGTGGAAGCTGGGTGAATTTTGTATCACCACATCTTTCACCATGAAGTTTTCACAACACACTATCCTTATCAGTCGGGCACGCTTGGTCTCTATCGCATCAGTAGGATTTCCTACCGTAGGATAAAATACCGTCGACTTCCCTTCAGTATACTCCTTCAGCCCCAGTCGCTGCATCTTTTTCCACTCCGCATCGCTCACCTTAAAGCGCTTCACGGGGCGCCATGCCTCGCCGTTGCCGTCTATCACACCCGAGCCGGTGATGGAGAAATTGGCAATATGGCGGGCATAGATAGGAGGCTGACGCATGGTCGAGGCTGTTCCTTCGTCGGGATTGAGGATGTCGTAACGGCTCTTGTCGGAAGTAAAGAGCAGTATGGCATTGTGCGCCACATGAAGGTCAATATTGCTCTTCAACGTAATGGGACCCGAGAGCCATACACCCTCGTCAAGCACGAGATGACCGCCACCCTTGCTGCTGAGATGATCGATTGCGCGGGCTATGGCAGTGGTATTCAGGGTAATACCGTCGGGCACGCCACCGAAATCCTTCAGATGTACCGTGAGCTCCGGTATCTTCGGAGCCGATACAGGTGGCGCTCCGAATGGAAGGTCCTGATAATATGCTTCATATTCCGAAGCACCGGCGGTGCAAGCCACTATGGCCAGCACCGCCGTAAATATTGCTCTAAGGCAGTTCATTTCAATCTATTTTGACGTTTTTCACACCGTCGCCGTAGGTGATCTGTTCACCGGGCACGTCGATGGTCACGTTGCGGAGCGTGAGGCCGTCGACATGGTTGAGGGTAAAGCCATTGGCGGCGCGGAAGCGGGAGTCGGTGATCACCACATTCTTCATGGGCATTTCGGGCAGACCGTTGAAGAAAGCGGCGCGCACGGCGTTGCGGCAGGTCACGTCGCTGATGTAGATGTTGCGGAACGAGGGAGTTTCCTCCGTGACGGGAGGCACGGGTGCGCCGGGTTTGATACCGTAATAGAGGTCAAAGATAAGGGCGTCGCCGGGGATGTCGCTCATCTTCACATTGTCTACGTAGATATTTTCCACCACGCCGCCGCGGCCACGGGTTGACTTGAAGCGCAGACCCACGTCAGTACCGATAAACACGCAGTTTTTCACCACGATATCCTTGCAACCGCCCGACATTTCCGAGCCGATCACGAAGCCTCCGTGGCCGTGGTAAACGGTGCAACCGTCGATAAGCACATTGCTGCAAGGTATGCCGCGCTCGCGACCATCCTTATCCTTACCGGCCTTGATGCAGATAGCGTCGTCGCCCACATCGAAGCGGCTGTTGATGACAAGCGCGTCGGTGCATGACTCAAGGTCGAGGCCGTCGCCATTCTGGGCATACCAGGGATTGCGCACGTTGAGGTTGTCGATGATTATATTTTCACACAGGAGGGGATGCACGTTCCAAGCGGGAGAGTTCTCGAAAGTCACATCCTTCAGCAGCACGTTTTTGCAACCGATAAGCGACACGAGCACGGGGCGCATGAAGTCGTGGACATATTCGAGAGTGTCGGGCGAAGAGCTGTGAACGGCCATCTTGAGCACATGGCTTTCCGATACTTCGCGGATACGCTCGTTGGGGTACCATACGTCGCCCTTGGCATTGGGCGCACCGCCGCGCATGAGTTTGTTCCACTGGTCAGCGGTGAGTTTGGCTTTCTTTACCGGGCGCCAGCACTGGCCGTTGCCGTTGAAAGTACCTTCGCCGGTTATGGCGATATTGGTCTTATTGCGGGCCGAGATGGGCGAGGTGGCACGATGGGTGGAGAGACCTTCCCAGTCAGAGGCTACCACGGGATAGTCAGCGAGGTTTTCACTGAAGAGCACGAGCGCTCCGCGATCAAGGTGAAGATCTACATTGCTTTCAATATTGATGGGGCCGGTGTACCATATACCCTGGGGCACTACCAGTCGGCCGCCACCCTTCTCTGAAAGATGAGCCATAGCCTTGGCAAAAGCCTCGGTATTAAGAGTCACGCCGTCATTGACCGCGCCGAAGTCGGCTATCGATACAGTATAGTCAGGTATCACGGGCGCCGTAACCGGGGTGAGATTGATGGGGAGATTCTTGTAATAGCTTTCGTAGGGATTCTCAGCTACGGCAGGCATCGTCATGGCCAGACTCATGGCCGCCACGGCGAGCGTAAGTGTGGTGCGTTGAAACATGTGGTTAGTTTTTATGGTTTTAGAAGTTATTTATTTGCTTATTTAAATAGTATCTTTCACCTCGTCGAGATTCACTAAGTGACTCACTATGGCGTAGATAGTCAAGCCGGCGGGGGAGTGAATCTGGAGCTTGGCGGCGATGTTGCGGCGATGGGTCATTACGGTGTGGGTCGATACGTTGAGACGGTCGGCAATCTCCTTGTTGCTCAGGCCTTTTACTACACCTATAATCACATCCTTCTCACGGGGACTCAGTTCTTTACGCGATTCCTCGTCAGTATCGGGGCTGCATTTGGCCAGCGCGGCGGCTATCTTGGCGGGTGAATCAAAGATGCTCACCGTGGCATCATAGATAGCGCTGAGATGGTCAGGCGTCATCGACATCATTACGGCCACCACGGCAAGACTACCTTCAGCAGTAGCGCGTATTGAGGCTACCGTGTCAGGCGCGAGCGCCCATTGGTCACCGATCACTATATCCACCCGTCGCTCCACCACAATCCGCCCAGCAGTGGCCGCAGTGGCCTCTATCACCGTAGCGCCCTGCATACCGGCCTGTGAGCGTATCACGGCAGCGATACCGGCTGCGATGACCGGTGAGGATGACAGTGTGACGATTACGGGGGCTTTCATAATCAACGTGTTGATGCTTCGTCGGCCTTACGCTTCTCCATCTTCGCTATGAGCGGGATGAGGATATGATTCTCTATGTCGGCATGCGATTCGAGGTCATCTTCGCAGTTGAATATATCCACCAGAGCGTCATACATCCTGTAGGGCATCGAAGTGGTGTAGTAGCGGAGGATGATATTTTTCAGTTCGGCCAGACGGTCACCCACCTCATCATGGTGACGGCGGAATATATCAATATTGTATTCTGATGACTTGCCCGAGGTAAGTGCCTCGATATAAGGAAATACCGTCTCCTCCTCGTAAGCGAAATGCTTCTTGACCTGATCGATATAATCATCGTAAAATTTCACGATGATGGGATTAATATCGGCATGTGAATCGTCGAGCGCCGCAAGCAGATTGGCACGTATGTGGGGAAACTTATAGGTGATGAAATAGTCGTGGCTGTTGCGCAGGAAATTCACTATCACCATGGGCGACATATCTTCGGGCAACTCCTCTATGCGACCCGTCATCAGGAAGTTGATAATCAGCAGGAAGCCCTCGGCATCAATTCCGGCCTCGGCACAGAGCCGGCCTATGGTCTTGTTGTCAAACCCCAACGGCAGCGAAAACCGGCTCAGCACGGGGAGGATGTTGTAATCCTCCATCACCAAGTCGGTTACGCGGTCATTGGCGTCAAATCTTCGGGCGGAAGCCATGCTGTTATTCCTCGGCTTTTGTAGCTTCTTCGGTAGCCTCTTCAGCTACTTCGTCGGCCTCCTTGAAGTCAGTGATACCGGCGTTGATGAGGATATTATACCACGAGATAAGTTTCTTTATATCTGAGGTATATACGCGCTCGCGGTCATAATCGGGAAGCACCTTGCCGAAAAACTCGCGCACGTCGGCATCCTTGCCTATAGCCTTCACATCCACGGTCTTACCTTCGGCCACGGTCTTGAGGCTTTCGAGAACTTCTCCTAAAGGGGTATCGCCGTCGAGTGTGTACATGGTGATTTCGCCAAGCGAGATAACCTTGTCGCGGGTGTAGGCAGGCACGCGCTTGCCGTCGGCGAGCGACTCCACGATGAGCATGTTGTTACCACGGTTGACGAGCTTAAACAGGCCGGGACGGCCCGATATAGAGAGGATAGTCTTAAGCATGATTTCTTAAATTTTATATTATGATTAGTTAACTCCCGCAAATTTACGCCAAATTCCCCGAAATTACAAATTATATCCCTGACCCTGCAATTACATTCCTACTTTAATCCTTTAACTATTAGCAAGTCGCTCAAAACCTTTTGCTTAAGAAAACATCTTCTGCACTATTATTGTAGGGACGTCGCTGTGCGACGTTTCCTGGAGAAGCCAATAGTAACTTATTACACATCAGAACAATAGCTTTTGCTCTTATTTGGAATCGTCGCACAGCGACATCCCTACAGCAGAAGTGATTTCCTAATAAACTTCCTAATAAACTACCGGATGGGGATTATCGGGAATGGCTTCATATCTTCTTTAATATTATAATTTTTCTTAACGGTTACGGAAATCAGGGGAATATTTCGTATCTTTGTTATTACGGAATTCGCTTCGGTTTTCGCAGCTATACATTATTTTGTATGTACACACCTCCATTTAGAATTACATCAAAGATTCTCAACCTTGTAGCCGCTATTTCCGCAAAGATTGAGCGCTATGCACTTATGATTGAGCAGGATACTGAGCTTAGGCTTCGTAAAGCCAATCGTATCAAGACTATACATAGTTCGCTCGCTATAGAGGGCAACAACCTCAGCGAGAATCAGGTACAAGATATTGTAAACGGCAAAAATATCGTCGCCCCTATCCGAGAAATCCTGGAGGTAAAAAATGCTATTGCTACTTACGATCTTTTTCCTCAGCTTAATCCCTTTGACGAAAAGGATTTGCTGAAAGCTCACTTCACAATGATGTCATCGCTTGATGACAATCCGGGACGATGGCGCACCGGTGGAGTTGGTGTATTTGGCGACAGTGGTTGTGTACATCTTGCGCCTCCGGCTGAGCGAGTTCCGGGCTTAATGGATGAACTTTTTGATTGGCTTAAAAATGCCGATGATCATCTTTTAATTCGCTCTTGCGTATTTCATTACGAGTTTGAGTTTATCCATCCGTTTATGGATGGTAATGGTCGCACAGGACGTCTATGGCAATCGCTCATTTTAGCTCAACTGCATCCCTTATTTGCACATCTGCCGGTTGAAAATATGATTTATAGGAATCAACAAGCATACTATGAAGCTTTTTCAGCCTCGTCGGCGATCGGTGAATCTACACCGTTTATCGAGTTTATGCTCGCTGAAATCCTTGCGGCTCTGTCACGTGGTGAATCTGACACGATAGCGCGAAATGTTGAGTATTTACCCGTCAAGGAAAATAGTAATTTTCCCAACAACATTCCCAATGTGTTTCCTATATCAATACGCTCGCAATATCCTGAAATCGCGGAAGTTGCATGGCACATAGCTTCGTTAATTAACAATACGCCCGGTGCAAGTGCTGACCAGATAGGCGAAGCCTTGGGATTATCAGGGAGAATGGTAAGAAACCACATTGCCTCACTCCGCAATCTGGGCTTCGTTGAGCGCGTAGGAAGCACCAAGACCGGATATTGGAAAGTCAACCGCTCAAT
>CAYZFG010000028.1:0-28249 GCA_964477665.1 uncultured Staphylococcus sp. | reverse complement strand
ATGAAGATGTTGCGCATGATGGTGAAGACCCAACCCTTGAAGTTGGTGTTCTCGGTGTATTTATCTTCGTTGTCGAGCGCCTTGAGGGTAGTGTCCTGAAGGAGGTCGTAAGCGTTGTCGCGGTTGGAAGTGAGCATGAGAGCGAAATTGAGCATGTTGCTCTGAAGACTCATAAGCTTGGTCTGAAATGCGGAAGTTGCCATAATAGTAGTAGTTTTATCAGTTGTTGAATCGTGTTAGTAAGAATGTCATTTATTTCGTTGACGATTCAAAATTACTGCCCTTGACACCTTTTTGAAAGTATTTAGTGTTAAAGGCTGTTAACAATATTGCATTTCTGTGACAAGTTAACATAACGCATTGAAAATTAAGGAATTGAAAGATTGTTTAAAATGTTGCAGAATTGTTACAAATGAGTGGCTGTAACAATTTTGTATACATTTTTCGGGAAGTGTCAAATTGACAAATTGACAGATTGACAGGTAGTTACGGCGATGATTGCAGTTGTTACAGAAAGTTTACCTAATTTAGTTGTTACAATCTGAACTTTATCAGCGACGTCCGGGCCGGGGCGTGAAAAAAATCGCTGCGGAGAGCTATGAAAGTGCGATAGCAAAAATTAAAGAAAAAAATATATAATTAATAGAATTTTTTTGTACTTTTGCATCGTCAAAAAGGTAAAAAGAGCCCGAGGCCACGGCCGGGGGCGGTTTTATGTGAAAGATATACATTATTTATTATTTATATATTATGACTAAAATAGGTATTAATGGATTTGGCCGTATCGGACGTTTCGTATTCCGTGCTGCCACCAAGCGTGATGACATCGAAGTAGTTGCTATCAACGACCTTCTTCCCGTAGACTATATGGCCTACATGCTCAAGTATGACACAATGCATGGCAAGTTTGACGGCACTGTAGATTACGACATGGAAAAGAGCCTTCTCATCGTGAATGGCAAGCCCATCCGCGTGACTGCCTGCAAGAACCCCGCTGAAATCGCATGGGGCGAAGTAGGTGCTGAATACGTAGTAGAGTCAACCGGTCTCTTCCTCACCAAGGAAAAGGCTCAGGCTCACATCGAAGCCGGTGCAAAGTATGTGGTAATGTCAGCTCCCTCGAAGGACGACACTCCCATGTTTGTATGCGGTGTTAACGACAACACTTACGCCGGTCAGCAGTTTGTATCTAACGCATCTTGCACCACCAACTGTCTTGCTCCTATCGCTAAGGTGCTCAACGACAAGTTTGGTATCGTAGACGGTCTTATGACTACCGTTCACTCTACTACCGCTACCCAGAAGACCGTTGACGGTCCCTCTATGAAGGACTGGCGCGGTGGCCGTGCCGCTTCGGGCAACATCATCCCCTCGTCGACCGGCGCTGCCAAGGCTGTAGGTAAAGTTATCCCCGAACTCAACGGCAAGCTCACCGGTATGTCGATGCGTGTCCCCACCCTCGATGTATCAGTAGTTGACCTCACCGTTAACCTCGCAAAGCCCGCTACCTACGAGGAAATCTGCGCTGCCATGAAGGAAGCTTCTGAAGGCGAACTCAAGGGTATCCTCGGCTACACTGAAGATGATGTAGTATCGAGCGACTTCCTCGGCGATCCCCGCACTTCTATCTTCGATAAGAAGGCCGGTATCCAGCTGACTCCTACCTTCGTTAAGGTAGTTTCTTGGTATGACAATGAAATCGGCTACTCCAACAAGGTGCTCGATCTCATCGCCCGCATGAAGAAATACAACGGCTAATCCACATTAGCAATAGTATAACTCACCATTCCCGCCTGCCCGGTCACAGCGACCGCGGCAGGCGGGACTTTTTTTAAGTAATAAGTAATAGTGATAAGTGATAAGTGATAAGTGATGGTGATGAGTGAATAAGGGGAGAGGGGAGGGTGGAGAGGAATTTTGGGGAAATTTTTGAAAATCAAAAATTTGGTCGTATATTTGCAACATTAACCGTATAAATCTAAACCTTAACACCTTATTACATGAAGAAATCTTTACTCAAAGCCACAATGGCGACGCTCGCGACGCTGTTGTGTGGAGGTGCGGCCATAGCATCCATGTTTGCTACGGCGGCCGACGCCCCCTCAGCTCCCGCCAAGGAGCTCCTCAACCTCACCGATGCTCCCGCCACGGTCACTTTCAAGTTTGACCTCGGCACCGAGAAGCAGACCGCTGAATTTGATCAGCCCTCTTACTTCCTTTCGAGCAAGGTGACCTACGGCTCTAACCTCACCCTCGACGGCAAGGACAACAAGAGCAACGGCCAGACATGGTTTATGCCCGCCTCGCAGCAAAGCAGCCCTGATGAAAGCAACGCCATCCGCTTCCTCATTCAGCCCAAGCACGGCCTGAAGTTCATGCCCACCAAGATTTCGTTCAATACCACCCGTTATGGCACTGACGGCGGATATATCGACATCTCCTGGCAAAATGCCGACGGCACTACCATCAGCCTCAAAACCGGTGTGAAACCCCAGCGCGACAACGCTACCCCCAACGTGACCGAATGTGCCTACGACGTCACCGGCGCAACGGCCGCTGAGGGCGCCTGCGGTGTGCTCGTCAACCTCTACGGCCTGGCCAACGGCAAGCGCATAGGTTTCTCTGACATCGTCATCGAAGGTACCGTGTCGGGTCAGGAAAAAGAGGTGCCCATGCTCGCCACCTTCACCGCCAACGGTGTTGACTACAACGTCGACGACGTCTTCGAGCCCAACGGCGACTTCTACGAAGGCACCATCGAGATTGCAGCCGCCGGCAACATGATTTCAGCCTCCAATCCCGTCACCGGCCTCACCACCCTCGGTGGCACCGTGGGCGAAGTGAAATATGAAGGCGATGCTGATAAGTGCGACGTCACCATCCCTGTGTCGCTCGCCGACATCACCATCAACTACGTGCTCCACTTCGTGCGCAAGCCCTACTTCACCGTATCATTCTTCGATACCGACGGCTCCGCAATGGGCTCGCAGGAAGTAGAGAAAGATGCTCCTATCGCCGCATTTGGCGTTGACTACGCTACCGCCAAGGCCGAGGACGGCTACAAGGTGCGTGGCTGGTTCCTCACCCCCACCGGTGGCAAGAAAGCTACCGTCGACGACGTGATCATCGAGCCCGTAAGCCTCTATGCTGTCGCTACCCCCGTGGAGGTCGCCAGCAACCACCTTAAGTATGAATACGACCTCACTGACCAATACTTCTACCCCGAAGACCACGAAGGCTTTAATACCGACAACGGTTACTTCCACGATACCACCCACGGCTGGGCATTCAAGGACGGCGACGTGATTACCCTCCTCGTAGGCCCCAAGGCTACAGTGGCCGTCACCCTCTGCCGCTACGGCTACGGCACTGACATCAACGTCACCGACGCTGCCGGCGCTGAAGTAGCCACCCTCCCCGCCAAGGCTTCTGACGAAATCGACGGCGAAGTCGTGGCATTTGACTACGCAGGCCAGCCCGGACTCGTCACCCTCACCCTCCACGGCACCGGCGAGCTCTATATCCACAGCGTCAAGGTCACCAACACCAGCGAAGTCACCTACGAGCACGACGGCCAGTGGTTCTACGTGACCCCCGGCGACGCTCAGAGCCTCCTCGATGCCATCGACGCCATCTCGGCCTATAACTCCGAGCGCGATGCAGCCCGCGCCTTCCTCTTCATCCCCGACGGCACCTACGACCTCAAGGAGACAGTGCTCACCAATATCTACGGTCACAACATCTCCCTCATAGGTCAGAGCCTCGAAGGCACCATCATCGCCAACAAGCCCCACTACACCACCGAGGGCATCGCCACTACCGCCACTCTCATGAACACCGGTACCAACCTCTACCTCCAGGACCTCACCATCCGCAACGACCTTGACTACTATGCTACAATCGGCAATCAGCAGGTGGGCGGCCGCGCCGTAGCGTTCTGGGACAAGGGTCTCAACACCGTATGCAAGAATGTAGAGCTCGTATCGTGTCAGGATACCTATTACTCCAATAACCTCGACGGTATGTATTACTGGGAGACCTCTCACGTTCACGGCACCGTCGACTTCTTCTGCGGCGAAGGCACCATGCTGTTCGCCGACGGTACTATCACCGTAGAGCCCCGCAACGCCAACGGTAAGGGCCAGTGTACCCTCACCGCCCCCGCCACCAAGGCCGGCAGCAAGTATGGCTACGTGTTCCTCAACAATAAGATCATCAGCAAGGCCGAGAGCTACAATTATGGCCGCGCTTGGCAAAACGAGCCCCGTTGCGCTTACATCAACAATACCGTGGCTGACAACAAGCTCATCGCCGACCGCTGGACCGCCAACGGTATGAGCGTCGTAGCCAAGGAGTTTGTGGAATACAATACCATGGACGAATCCGGTAAGGTAGTTTCGCCGGCTTCCCACGTCATGACCTTCATCAAGGGCGAGAGCAACACCATGGAGACCATCCTCACCCCCGAGCAGGCCGCTGAATACACCGTGGAGAAGATCTTCCCCGAGTGGCGCCCCGACCTCCTCGCCGTGCAGGCCGCCGCTCCTCAGTGCGCCACTGAGGCCGGCACCATCACCTGGGCACCCGTAGAAGGCGCTATGGCCTACGCAGTGTTTGCCGACGGCAAGCTCGAAGCCATCACCGAAGCCACTTCTCACGCAGCCGCCGGCAACGGCGTCTACACCGTGCGCTCCATCAACAAGATGGGCGGTATGGGCGAAGCAGCCGCAGCCGACGCATCGGGCATCATCACCACCGTGGCCGATGCCGAAGTCATCTCCTCTATATATTATAATGTGCAGGGCCAGCGCGTCGATGCCTCATATCGCGGCGTAGTGATCCGCGTCGACACCCGCGCCGACGGCACCACCCGCACACGAAAAATGCTCAATTAGCAATTAGTAATTAGCAATTAGTAATTTTCAATTTGCAATTAGTAATTAGTAATTAGCAACTATACCATGGGGGATGTCTGAGCAGGCATCCCTCATTTTTAAGTCATAGGTCATAGTGATAAGTTATAAGGTAAGGTCATAAAGTGATGGCCGGCTTTTATGGTGGAGCTATTATGCCCTGGAGGGGCTATATCTTCTCAACCCCGGGTGCTTGTCACCCGGGGGTAAGTCAGCCCAATCACGAGCGCCCCGGAGTGGGCGCAACTAAAGTACCTCATTTCCAGTTTTAAGTCATAAGTCATAGTTATGAGTTATAAGGTAGGGCGGCAATGTATCTCGTACTTTATAACTTATAACTTATAACTTATAACTGTGACTTGTCTAAAATACAATAAGCCCCCTTGCTCTCCTTGCTGTTGAGGATTTATTGTTAAAACCCGCGACGCGTTAAGTTAAAAGTGTTAAATATGCAACAGGAGTGAAAAAATCTTTGCATTTTTTAATACAATCTCCCCGAAAAAGCCTTACATTTGTGATTGAATAAAGGCTAAAGGAGTGCGTTTCCGCAAGGATTACCATCCCCCCGACGCCGGAAATGTAGAGAATCATACAGGATGTTGTAATACAATAAGGTGGCGTAACTCAGGCAATGGCCCCGCCCCTTCATGTCGAGATAGAGATCTCCCATCTCACGGCTGCCCCGGGGCAGCCGCGTGACCGTCTCCGCCGGTCACGCGATAGAGAAAACCGTATTACACCCGTCTATATTCCGGTATCAGGGCTAAGTATTCCGCCGCCCCGGTGCCGGACTTCTTTTATATGTTAGTGACAATAACTTAATCAACAATTATTCTTATCCTAAAATCTCAAAACTATTCTTGCATGAAGAACATTTGTCATCAAATGAGTCGGAAAGCGTGGCTGGCATTTGCTATGATGCTCTGTCTCGCGTTCCCTGCTTTAGCGCAGAAGATTACGGTATCCGGTACCGTAGTCGACCCAACCGGTGAGCCTCTCATCGGCGCAAGTGTGCTTGTCCAGGGCGAGACCATGGGTACCGCCACTGACTTCGACGGCAACTACTCTATCCAGGTTGCCGCTGACGGCGTACTCCAGTTCTCCTACGTGGGCTACAACACTAAAGACGTGGCCGTCAACGGACAGACCGTGATCGACGTCACCCTCGAAGAAAACTCCGTGATGCTCGGTGAAGTAGTAGCCATCGGTTACGGTGTCGTGAAGAAATCCGATGCCACCGGTTCGGTTGCCGTCATCAAGCCCGACGACATCGAGGCCGGTCTTGCTACCTCAACTCAGGACCTCCTCGTAGGCGCAAGCCCCGGTGTGGTAGTTACAACCGATGGTGGTAATCCTACCGGCGGTGCTTCTATCCGCATCCGTGGTGGATCCTCACTTACCGCTTCCAACGACCCCCTTATCGTGATCGACGGTGTGCCCCAGACCAACCAGTCTAACGGTGGAGGCATGAATGCCCTCACCATGGTCAACCCCGCCAACATCGAGTCAATGACCATCCTCAAGGATGCATCCGCAACCGCCATCTACGGTAGCCGCGCATCTAATGGTGTCATCATCATCACCACCAAGAAAGGCACCAAGGGTCGTCCGCAGGTCAACTTCGCCGCCAACTTCACCATCAATACAGCTCGTAAGAAGCTTGATATGATGAGCGGTCAGGAATTTGCCGATTACGTTACCGAGCATTGCGGTGAGTCAACTGTCGCTCAGCTCGGTTATGACGGTAAGATCTACAACACTGACTGGCAGAAAGAAGTACTCCGCACTTCATTCTCACATGACTATAACCTCAGTGTAGGCGGTCAGGCCGGCGTACTTCCTTATCGCGTAAATGCAAGCTATACCAACAACGAAGGTATCCTTAAGACCTCAGGTATGCAGCGTACCACCGTAGGTATCAACCTTTCGCCCAAGTTGTTCAACGACCACCTCACCATCAACGCCAACGTTCAGGGTACTTATGCACGCACCAACAATGCTGACGGCGGCGCTATAGGTTCTGCAGTAGGATTTGACCCCACTAAGCCTGTATACAGCAACATTCCTATGGCAGGTAATACCGGCATGATGCTCTACAACGGCTTCTATAACTATTGCCCCGGTGGTAAGAATGACAAAAACTCGGCTATCAACCCCGTGCAGCTGCTGAAGGATGTCAACAGTCACAACAATACTTATTCTTCTACAGGTAACATCCAGTTTGACTACGCTCTTCACTGGCTCCCCGAACTCCACTTCAACCTCAACCTCGGTTATCAGGTATCGAAGAACGACTGCCGCAGCGTGACAGCTGAAAACTCACTCATGGCATGGCGCAACTCTAACCTCGTAGCCAACAACGCCGATGGTGCAGGTACTCTCTACAAGTGGTGGGAACTCCAGCGTAACACTCTGCTCGACTTCTATGTGAACTATCGCAAGGAATTCACCGCAATCAAGTCTAACCTCGACGTAATGGCCGGTTACTCTTGGCAGAAGTTTACTTACCTCGGTCACTCACAGAACTATGTAAATACCCTCGGCTTCGTGGATGCTGACGGTCAGGGCGGTTTCACTTACGACAATGGTGCTTACACCATGAATCGCAACACTGTCAATTCAATAGGTCAGCCTGTAGGTATGATCGGTGAAAGCCGCTGGGCAGCTCCCGTGCAGCTCATCTCATTCTTCGGCCGCTTGAACTATACGTTTGACGACACTTACCTCCTTACCTTCACTCTCCGTGACGACGGTTCTTCTCGCTTCTCCAAGGACAACCGCTGGGGTCTCTTCCCCTCTGTAGCTCTCGGCTGGAAGATCATCAACATGCCCTTCATGGAAAGCACCCGCGGATGGTGGACTGACCTCAAGCTCCGTCTCGGCTGGGGTGAGACCGGTCAGCAGGAAATCGGCAGCTATTTCCCCTATATGCCTATCTACACCATCTCGTCCAACAGTAACTTCATGTATCCCTCTTACCTCAATGGAGGCCAGTGGATCAATCCTCTTTATCCTCAGCCTTATGACAACGGTATCAAGTGGGAGACTACTACTACATGGAACGTAGGTCTTGATTTCTCATTCCTCAACAACCGCATCACAGCCGCATTTGACTGGTATCTCCGCGATACCCGCGACCTTCTTGCCCATACTCCCGCCATCGGTACGCAGACGTCGGATTACCTTACCACCAACATCGGTAAACTCCGTAACTACGGTATTGAAGCTAACGTAAGCGCTAAGCCCGTGGTGACTAAGAACGTAGTCTGGAGCACCGGCGTCAATGTAGCATGGAACCGTAATAAGATTACCGAACTTAACGGTGGCGTGCCCTTGGCAGCCCGCGGCATCCCCGGTGGTGGTATCGGTGGTGACCTCCAGTGGTTCCTTGAAGGACAGCCCGCTTATACATTCCGTGTATATGAGCAGGTTTATAACAGCAATGGCGATCCCGTTGAAGGTCAGTACGTAGACCAGAACGCCGATGGTAAGATTGACAAGGAAGACCTTATCAACTTCCACTCTCCCGAGCCTAAGGTTACAATCTCTTGGAACAACAACGTTACCTTCAAAAACTGGGACTTCGGTATCAGCCTCCGCGCAAGCATCGGCAACTGGGTATATAACGCTCCCCGTCGTACCCGTACCGACCTGAGCAACGTTGACCAGTACGGTCTCAACAACCTCATTGCTGACGAATTTATCTTTACCAATAAGGATTCTAACCGTGCCCTCAGCAGCTACTTCGTAGAAAATGCATCGTTTATCCGCTGTGACAACATCACCGTCGGTTACACGTTTGAAAATCTTCTGCGCGGCAACCTGCGTCTCCGCCTGTTCGGCGCTTGCCAGAATCCTTTCGTGATCACTAAGTACAAAGGTATTGACCCCGAAGTATTTGACGGTCGTGACGATAATGTATATCCCCGTCCTGTCACCTTTACACTGGGTCTGATTGCAACATTCTAAATTTTCCCTATACCGATTTATATTATGAAATTCAATAAATATTTCTTATCGGCCGGCCTTGTTGCAGCATCGCTCGCGATGGGTTCATGTGTGGATGACCTTGACCTGATGCCTACGAGTCCCAACGACATTACCGATACGACTTTCAGCAGCGATCCTTCCGCTTATATGGAGAAGCTGATGTCGGGCGTTTATCTTAACATGGCCACTTACGGCTATGGTACAAATGACGATGGTTCCAATATCCTTTCGTCAATGGACGGTGGTATGTCCACCTTCCAGCGTTCGGTCTTCAACCTTGAGGAAATCCCCACTGATGAAGCCAACTGGCAGCCTTCGGGGGATGCCATCGACGAAAATTTCCAGTATGGTATCGTCCCCACCAACAATATGGTGATTATGGGTGCCTACTCTCGTTGGATGGTTATCGTCACTCTGTGTAACCAGTTCATGCAGACCGATTTCGGCATCAAGACCGACGCCGAACAAGCTCTGTTTGAGGAGTTCAGCCGTCAGGCTCGTATAATCCGCGGCGGTATGTATTTCTATCTTATCGACAACTTTGGTAATGTGCCCTGGGCCGATGAAAATGTACCTGTAGGTGCTATTGCTCCTCAGCTCAGCACCAATTTTGCTGAAGGACGTCGCATGGTCTTTGAAGTAGTTACCGCCGATCTCGAAGATGTAGTAAAGTGGTATAAGACTAATGATCCTCAGAACAATCCTCCTTACGGATACTTAGGCCTGGATGTCGCTGAAGCTCTCCTTGTTAAGTATTATCTTAACGCTCAGGTTTATACCGGCACCGCACAGTGGACCAAGTGCTTCGAGCACGCAAGCGATCTTATCGCCCGCCGCGGTCACGGTGGCTTCCAGAACTCAGGTCTCGCCCTGAGCTACCACCAGAACTTCTCGCAAAACAATAAGGATTGTCAGGAAATCATCTGGCGTATTCCTCAGCAGTCAGTAGCTCTTCACCCCGACGGTGGTATCAAGAACTACGCTAACGGCGGTTTCATGCTCAATGCGTGGATCGGTGACAGCTCTGATAAGGATGAGTTTGATTGTACACAAGCTGAATTTAATTCCGCCAATGGTTGGAAGTGTATGAGTGCACGTACACAGTTTGTCGACGTGTTTGATTGGAACAGTGATTATACTGCATCTAATGACGTACGCGTAAAATGGTGGAAAACAGCTGCCGATGGTTTTGTGAATGATAACTCAATCGGTCTGAGTCAGAACAACTGGGGTCGCAATGGTTATCTGCCCGTTAAGTTTACTAACTGGTACATCAACGACAATGGCGATGTAGTTGAAAGCCTTACCCTCCCGGCCGTAGACCCCCTTGCTATTGACTATGGTATGATCCGTCTGGCCGAAATCTATCTTTCAGCTGCCGAAGCTGCTCTTCAGGGCGGCGGTTCCGCCGGTAAGGCACTTGAATATGCCAACTACGTACGTGAGCGTGCCGGCTTGATGCCCTACACTACAGCATCTCTCTCGCTTGACGAGCTGTATCGTGAGCGTCAGCGCGAGCTGTACACCGAGTGTACCCGCCGCAGCGACCTCGTGCGTTACGGTAAGTGGGTTTCTGGTTATACCTGGAACTGGAAATACAATGTTGTGAACGGTACTGACTATCCTTCTAACTTCAATGTATATCCTCTTCCTGCTACCGTAGTAGAACGTAACGGTTATCAGCAGAACCCCGAATATTAATCTTTCACACATGACTGAATAATGAAAAAGTTATATTTATACTTGGCTATGGCCGCTGCGATGACGGGCTTTACCTCATGTGAGGAAGATCACGACTCGCCGGTCTACAAAGTCCCCACCGAGTTTGTGCTCAATTTCCCTGCGCTCGGTAATTCGGGTTATATCCTTGCACCCGGCTCCAATGTGGAACTTACCTGCTCTCAGCCTGATTACGGCTATTCGGCAGTAACCAACTATGCCCTGGAAGTATCATTGACCGAGGAATTCAAGGTCGATGAAGAGACGGGCGAACCTCTGTACTACACTATCCGCTCTGAAAAACCTACTCAGGCTGTGATCTCCATCGCCGGTGAAGAATGGGCAACTGCCATTCTGAACCTTATGAATATTAAGGATTTTGAAGCATATCCTGAGGAGGGAGTAGGCGCTACTGATGTATATGTACGTGCTCTTGCGCAGCTTACCGGCATCGAATCAAGCAAGATCAACTCTAATACGATCAAGCTTAATATGACTCCGTTCAATCCTTACAGCAAGGGTGGTCGCAAGATTTATATTACCGGTCTTAACGGTACATGGGGCGTAGACGGCGCAACTCCCGAGTCATATGCATCTCACGCTCTCACCGAAACCGCCAATGGTAGCAACGTATATGTAGGTGCTTTCGACTTCAAGGCCGGTGATCTTTCGTTCCGTTTCTACACCAAGCTCGGAAGCTGGGGTGATGACGGTGAACTTCCCTCTATCGGTTCCGGTCCTAATGACTTCACCGAGCGTGAGGTAACTATTACCGATGTTCCCACTGATCTTGAAGCTGTTCCCGGCAAGGGTAACTTCGTGGTTAAGAACTGGCCCGGTGGCTATATCACATTTACCATCACTCTCTATCCCGACGATCCTTCTAAGGTGACGGTAATCGCTCAGGCCGGTGACCTTGATCCTAACGGTAAGGCGTTTATCTACCTCGTAGGTGCATGCACGGCATGGAGTGTTCCTGACAAGAACGCTGAAGAAATCTATGCTCCTTTCAAGCTCTATGATTGGGAAGGTAACGGTGTATATTCCGGTATATTCAATATTGATGCCGGTCAGGCAATGTTTAGATTCTACACTAAACTCGGTGACTGGGATCAGGGTTCGATCGGCGCAAGTGCTGAAGGTGGTGACGGTAACGTAGATCTGTCTTTCCCTGCAGCAGGTTACACCGGAGCTGCGTTTGAAGGTGACAAGCACAACTGGAACTTTACCGATTGGGCCGGTGGCAACATGAGATTGACTGTTGATGTAGCTAATCTTACTGTTACCTTTGAAGCCGTAGAATAATTGACCAATAAATGATTTGCTCAGGCCGGAAGCTCCGGCTGTCCGGCCCGGGCATCAATTTTAGAATATTCATTAAAAGACTTTTCAAGATTATGAAAAAAATATCATTGATGCTTCTGGGTATCATGGGTCTCGGTTTTACGGCATGCGAGGACTTCGACCTGCCCAATCCTCCGGGACAATTCAACCCTCAGGAGCCCGTATTTGAAGCAGCTGACCTTACTCTCGTTGGTACGGCCGGCGATGCTACCTACGACCTTGAGCAGTTGAACGCGTCAGCAACACCTATTCAGCTTGCCGAACTTCAGGGTATAGAAAATCTCCCCGAAGGATACTCACTGCAGTTTGTAGGTCAGATGGCAGCTTCTGATGCTTTCAATAATGCTGTGGAATTCCCTGTAGAGTTCAGTAATAACGTGATTTCGGTTATGCCTGATGTCCTTGAGGGAACTTACCATGCAGCACTTAAAACCATTGCCCCCGAAGCACGTACAGCCAATGTGCGCTATCTTGCTTACGGTGTCAGCGGTGACAATAAAGTAAGACTCGGTGGCATTGACACTTACTATTGCCCCATGACTATCGTGCTTAAGCCCTTCGATCCCGGTTTTGTGATGGAAGATGCTTACTATCTCATCGGTACTTGCACCAACGGACAGATTGACGCTACTAAAGCTCTCAAGATGTCTAATAGCGGTGTAAGCCCCTATGACGATACTAAATTCTCTGTAGTAGTTGATATTACCGATCAGGAAGCTTTTGACGGTTATGAGTGGGCAGTGGTTCCAGCATCTACTCTTGCAGCCGGTACAGGTGTAGTTTACGGCCCGACTGACATTATGGACTCTACATTCCCCACGGGTAACCTTAAGGGTTATGAGAGCGACGGTGTATTCGGTATAATCCTCGAAAACAACAAGCATCTTATCACTGTAGATATGCGTCCCGATGAGGCCGGTGAATTCCACTACTCATGGATTCTTGCTATCCCCTGCCTCTATACTCCCGGCGGCTCCAACGGTTGGAATCAGGCTGCCTCACAGACCCTCTATACCAATAATTATATCGAATATCAGGGTTATGTGAACATCGACGGTGAGTTCAAGTTTACTTCTGCACCTGACTGGAACCATACAAACTATGGATTCGCAGAGGAAGGAAAGCTCTCAACCGATCCCGGTGCCGGTAATCTTAAGGTAGATGAAAGCGGTCTCTATTGGGTAACTGCTAATATATCTGCTCTTACTTACAATGTATCTGTACCTATCACTACTTACGGCCTCATTGGCGATGCCACTGCAGGCGGTTGGGATGAAAGTACACCTCTCACACCGAGTGAAAATATGCTCGTTTGGACTGGTGAAGTACAGCTGAAAGGCGAGGGCTCAATCAAGTTCCGCGCTAATAATGGCTGGGACATCAACCTCGGCGGTAACCTCAGCGACCTCACCCCCGGCGGTGACAACATCCCCACTCCCGGTGAAGGTACCTATGTGGTAACTCTTGACCTCTCGCAGTATCCCTACTCTGCAACCGTAGTTAAGAAGTAATCATTACCTCCCATAGTGGCTATCAGCCACGCCCGCGCTCCCGATCCCCCCAGGACCGGGAGCGCTTTTTTGGGGAAAATTGAAAATTTAGAATTGAGAATTATGGAGCGGGGGGGGTAGGAATTGAGAATGGAGAATTTAAAATTTAGAATAGGAATGATAATTTTCCATTTTAAATTTTTAATTTTCAATTTTTATGCCCCGCCGCGGCGACCACGGCGATGAAGATATAACACATTGATATTCAGCCCCTCCTGTAGGGACGTTCCATGGAACGTCCGGCGGCGAATTGTGCGCGACCGGTGCTCTCCACCCTTCATCGCCGTAGCCTCTGCGGCGTGGGTCATCGATCCACGCTCCATAGATGCGCGACTACGGCGATGGGTGAGTTGCAACCTATTGCTATACAATAAGTTACCATATTGTGCTGCCGGACGCTCCATGGAGCGTCCCTACAGGATAACGTTTATTAACAACTGTATTTTTCCCTTTTTTGAACCGCATTGCTCCATGGAGCGTCACTACCTATCCATCCTGTCCACCCTTGCAATGTAAAAATCTGCATTTTTCATCTAATTTAAAAGATTTTTCACTAAATTTACACCCGAAAATCTAAATCTCATTACCGGTAGCATGAAAAAATACGTGATTTCGATCCTCATCTGTCTGGGTGTCGCACTGGGCGCCTGCGCGCAAGAGGATAAACGACAGCAGTTTATGGTGTTTGGAGTAGCGTTTTATAACCTCGAAAACCTCTTCGACACGATCAACAACAATGGCAACTATGACCTCGAATTTTCACCTCAGGGTCAGCGCCAATGGAACAGCTATAAGTACTGGAGCAAAATCAACAAGCTCGCTGACTGTATCGCCCACATGACTACGCCCACGACCCCCAACGGACCGGCCATCATAGGCGTATCGGAAATCGAGAACAAGAGCGTGCTCGACGACCTCGTAAAGGCTCCGCAGATCAAGCGCTGGATGCTTCAGGTGGTACATCATGACTCGCCCGACCGTCGCGGCGTGGACGTGGGTCTGCTCTTCAATCCCCGCATGTTTAAGTTGCTCGATGTGACCAATCACACCCTCTGCATCCCCTCTAACCCTCATTTCCGCACCCGCGACCAGATGTGTGTCACCGGAATCCTGGGCGGCGACACCGTGTCGATTATCGTCAACCACTGGCCCTCGCGCTTGGGCGGTCAGGAGCAGTCGAGCTACCTGCGCGAAGCAGCCGCCGACCTCTCGCGCCATATCGCTGACTCGCTCTGGGCTATCCGTCCCAATCAGGGCGTGATAGTGATGGGTGACCTCAACGACGACCCCATGGATCGCTCCGTGGCCGTGAACCTCGGCGCTGGCCGCGACGACAAGAAGGTATCGGCCCACGGCTTCTACAACCCCTGGTGGAACATGCTCGCCAAGGGCATAGGCACCCTCGCCTACAAGGGGGGCTGGAACCTCTTTGACCAGATCGTGGTATCAGGCACGCTCCTGAAGCAGAATCAGCAGGGAAAGGGCCTGGAATACTGGAAGTGTCAGGTCAACAACTTTGAATTCCTGCGCGACGTCAACGGTCAGCGCCAGGGCTACCCGCTGCGCACGTTCTCGGGCGGGGTGTGGCTCGACGGATATTCTGACCATTTCCCCACTGAAATTTTCCTACGTAAAGCCCGCTGAGTATGACCGACAAGGTAAAGACCGACGAATTCGGCGACAACTACGTGATCACCATCGGCCGCCAGTTTGGCAGCGGAGGGCGCGAGCTTGGCAAGATACTTGCCGAGCGCTTGGGTATAGACTATTATGACAAGGAGCTGCTGGCCGAGGCTGCGAAGCGCGCCGGTGTGCATCCTAAATTCTTTGAGGAGAAAGACGAGCGCTTCCCGTCGTTTCTCAACGGTATATTCTCATTCTCGATGGGTTGCACCCCGGTGTGCTACTACACCGGCTCGTCGGCCATAAGCGACGACGGCCTCTACAAGTCGATCAGCGACTTCCTGCTTGAGACTGCGCGGAAGAAATCATTTGTGGTCGTGGGCCGCAGCGCTGACTATATCCTGCGCCACCATCCCCGCTGCGTCAATATCTTTGTCCACGCCCCGGTAGAGGAGTGCGTGCGCCGCATCACCGGGCGCAACGACGCCATCGACCCCGAGAAAGCCCGCGCCCTGGCCGAGAAGACCAACCGCTGGCGCTCAGAGTATTACAACTTCTTCACCGACAAGGAGTGGGGCGACGCCGCATCGTATCACCTCACCTTTGACTCCTCCCACATGCCCATGGAGCGGTATGCCGACGTGGTGGAGACCTATCTGCGCGGCCGCGGCATCGTGAAATGACGCTGCCCCGCCGTCCCCTTCAATCCATGAAATCATAATCAACCAAATCCTATTATCAATATGCGACTCAAACTGTTTCTGCTCATGATGCTCGCGGCGGTCATCCCGGCGCTGGCTCAAAAGACAGGCGTGGCAGGCACTGTAGTTGACTCCAACACCGGCTCTCCGGTGGCCGGAGCGAGTGTCATGCTCGAGAATCAAAGTATCGTTGTCACCACCGGTGCCGCGGGCGATTTCTCCATCACCACGGCAGCTCCCGGCAGCGACGTGCTCGTGATAGCCGCCTACGGCTACAATGAAAAGACCCTCAATGTGGAAATCGCCAAAGGCCTCGTCAGCGACCTCGGCCAGATTCCCGTGGTGAATTCTGACCTCCTCTCCACCTACTATGAGGATCAGAATGACATGTATTTTGACCAGGAACTCCTCGACGATGAGGAGGCCGGCGCCCAGACCATCACCGCTCTCACCGGCGCCAGCGACAATATCTATTACAACGCCGCCCAGTATGACTTCTCGGTGATGCGTTTCCGCATGCGCGGCTACGACTCGCAGTATCAGTCAGTCTCGGTCAACGGTGTGAACCTCAACGACCTCGCCCGCGGCCGCTTCAATTACTCGTCGATAGGCGGTATGAATCGCGCGTTCCGCAACAAGAACAATTCCATAGGCATGGATGCTTCCTTCTGGGGATTCGGTGACATAGGCGGCTCGACCGACATGCGCACCCTCGCCTCTGACTACGCTCCCGGCTTCTACGGCTCGGCCGCGTATACCAACAGCGCCTACATGTTCCGCGTAATGGCCCAGTACTCCACCGGCCTTACCAAGAGCGGATGGGCTGTAACCCTCTCGGCCATAGGTCGCTATGCCGACGAAGGCGTGGTGCCCGGTACATTCTACAACTCGGGCGGCCTCTTCCTCTCGGTGCAGAAGATGCTCGGCAAGGGTCACTCACTCAACCTCACCGCCTGGGGCGCTCCCACTCAGCGCGCCACCAACTCGGCCACTTACGAAGAAGCCTACGACCTGGCCGGCAGCAACCTCTACAACCCCAACTGGGGCTGGCAGGACGGCAAGAAGCGCTCGGCTAAGATTGTAGAGACCTTTGACCCCACCGCCATCCTCAACTGGATATGGAAGAAGAACTCCAATACTACGCTCAACACCGCAGCCGCCGTGCGCTGGGTCAACTACTCCACCTCGGCTCTCAACAGGTATAACGCTGCCGACCCCCGTCCCGACTACTACCGCTATCTTCCTTCTTACTACAAGGATGATGAGGAGGCCTACGACCTCTATAGCAATATGTGGAAGCAGCAGTCGTTCCGCCAGCTCGACTGGAATAAGTTCTACAACACCAATGAGATGAACGCCGAATTTGGCCGCGGCGATAACCCCGACAATCTCTCGTCGACCTACATCCTCGAAAACCGTCACAGCGACCAGTTTAACTTCATCCTCAACTCCACCCTCAACACCCGCCTCAACGAGCACATGACCCTCCAGGGCGGCGTATCGCTCAACTACACCCGCGCTCACTACTATAAGACCGTGCGCGACCTCCTGGGCGGTGCTTACTGGATGGACCTCGACCAGTATAGCGAGCGTGATTTCCCTGATCAGCCCGGTATGCTCCAGAACGACCTCAACAATCCCAACCGCAAGGTGGGCAAGGGCGATACATTCGGCTACGATTACTACATCAACGCCATCCAGGCTACCGCTTGGCTCCAGAATATGATCACCCTGCCTCGCTGGGATATCAACTACGGATTGAAGATAAGCTACACCCAGTTCCAGCGTGACGGTAAGATGCGCAACGGCCGTGCCCCTGAAAATTCTTACGGCAAGGGCCTTACCCATCGCTTCGACAATGCCGGTATCAAGGCCGGCGCCACATATAAGATTGACGGCCGCAACTTCTTCATGGCTCATGCCGAGTATGAGACCCGCGCCCCGCTCTTCGAGTATGCCTACATCTCGCCCCGTATCAAGGACACCGCTATCGACGGCCTCGCCAACGAGCGCATCTTCTCAGCCGACCTCTCTTACGTGTGGAACTATCGCCGCTTCCGCGGTTCGATCACCGGCTTCTGGACCGAGATGTATGACATGACCGAGCGTACATCGTTCTACGACGACCAGTACTCAACCTTCATGAACTACGTGCTCAAAGGCGTTCACCGTTCTTACAAGGGCGTCGAGATAGGTATGGCCTTCAAGATCACGCCTTCTGTAACCCTTGAAGCTGCCGGAACATTTGCCCGCTACCAGTACAAGAACCGTCCCACCGGCGTGCGCTCTTACGAAAACGGCATGATGCCCGATACCGCTCAGGTGGTTTACCTCAAGAATTTCTACGTGGGTGGCACTCCCCAGACCGCCGTCAACATCGGTATCGACTGGGCCGCTCCCAAGTCATGGTTCTTCAACATCAACGCTTCGTGGATGGACGACGCTTACGTGAGCCTTTCGCCCATTCGCCATGAAGCCCTCCCCAACCTCTGGCAGAAATATCCTGACCCCGAGGTGCTTGAGGCCAAGATGACCGAGCTTGCTCATCAGGATAAGCTCAACGACGCCTTCGTGCTCAATGCCTCGATAGGCAAGGTGATCTACATCAACCGCAAGGTGTCGCTCAACCTCAACCTCAACGTCGACAATATCCTCAACAACCGTAAGATTCAGACCTACGGCTACCAGCAGGGTCGCTTCGACTACACCAACTACGACGCCAACAAGTACCCCAACCGCTACTTCTACGCTCAGGGTATCAAGGTGTATTTCAATGTGGGCGTCCGCTTCTAATCATCCATGCTTAAAATCAATTTCCGAAACATGAAACTTAGAAATTTCTTTATATGGCTCGCCGCGGCTGCCGTATCGACTGCCGCCGTAAGCTGCTCCGACGATTTTGACCGTCCGCCGGTGATAGTCCCCGAAGCGACCATCGAAGCCAATACCTCGATCCTCGATCTTAAGGAAATGTACTGGCAGGGCACCGGCTCATATATGACCGAAATAGGCCTTACCGAAAATGGCGAACACATTATAATAGGTGGCCGCGTGGTGACGAGCGACGAGTGTGGCAATGTATACCAGCGCATTGTCATCGAGGACGAGACCGCTGCTATCCCCGTGCGCATCTACGCCACGAAGCTCTACGAAAGCTACCACTACGGACAGGAAGTGCGCATCGATGTCACCGGTCTCCTCATGGGTACCTACAACGGCTGGCTGATGATAGGCGTTGACTACAACGGCGGTATCGGAGGTATGGATGCTTCGGTCATGACCGAGCGCAGCCAGATCAACGGCCTCCCCGACGCCCGCGAGATTAATGAATATTCAGTGACCATCCCGCAGATGAACGGACTTAATACCGGCGATGTCACCGAGTTCGTGACCTGGCAGTCGCGCCTTGTTACACTTGAAAATGTAGAGTTTGTCGACGCCGGCAAGCAGCCTTTCGGTGACAGCAGCGATAATTCTTATGTGACCCGCTACATTAAGGATGCTGACGGTAACCGCATGGTAGTCAACACCAGCAATAAGTGTACATTCAAGGGCACTACGATGCCCACCGGCACCGGTACCGTGCGCGCTATTCTCAGCTACTACCGCTCTGACTGGCAGCTCGTGATCAGCGATCCCGCTACTGATTGCATAGGCTTCGATCCCATGGGCGAGCCCTCCGGCCCCGGTACTCCCACCGAGCCCGGCGACGCAGCCACTCAGCTCACCGCCGACTTTGAAGACGGTCAGCTCCCCGCCGGATGGACCACTGTGGCTACCTCGGGCGACCGCACATGGATTATGAAGAATTTCAATAATAACTACTATGCTCAGTGCTCGGGCTACAATGGCAAGGTGGGTGCTGACGGCTTCCGCTCTTGGCTCATCACCGCTCCGGTTGACCTGGACAAGATGGCTGAGAAAGTTATGAGCTTCGAGACCGAGATTCAGTATGGCAACAATGAAGGCAACATGCAGCTCTACGTCCTCAACTCCGCCGATCCCACCAAGGCCGAGATGGTAGAGATGACCTACACCCAGCCTAATCCCACCTCTGATTCATCTACCGGTTACGTATTCTCGGGCGAAGTTGACCTCTCGCAGTTTACCGGCGTGAAATACATCGCTTGGCTCTACACCGCCACTGACCCCAACAACTCGCGCACCTACCGCGTGGACAATGTCAAGATAGGCTACAAGGCTGATCAGGAGCCCGCCAAGCCCGACACTCCTGTGACCGGTAACGCACAGTTCCGTAAAGTCAACACCATAACTTCGGGTAAGAGTTACATCCTCGTGGTCGACGGCAAGGTGGGCACTGCTATCGCACAGAAAGACAGTTACGGACGTCTCGCTATGGCTGCTCCTGTATCTACCGAGGGTGACGTGGTGACTACTGACGTGGCTAACGCCATAGTATTCACCTCAGCCGGCAGCGGCTATACCATGACTGATACTTACGGACGATTCCTCTCGATGGACGATTCACACTTTACCAGCTTCCAGATCTACACTTCGCAGATGCCCGGCAGCGTGTGGAACGTAAGCTTCAATCCCGACGGCACGGCAGCTATCGTCAATGCCATCAATCCTAATTGCAACGTCGTAAGGTCAGGCACCTACACCAATATCGCTCCCAGTGATATTGTGCAGTATCCCGAGTTTACAGCTCCGGTGCTTTACGAGAAAGTCGACTAATATATTTCCTAATTATTTAGAGAATAAACGATGAAAAATATCCTTAAATATACAGGACTGCTTGCTCTGGGTTTTGTGTCGCTGACCGGCTGTCAGGACGACTTCGATACCCCCGAGAACACCGTCCCCGTGGCCACCATCACGGCCAACACCACCATCGCCGAGGTTAAGGCTAAATACTGGAGCGATGACCGAAATTACATCTGGAGTAATCCCGAGTCGGATGATGTCATCTCATCCATTCCCCTGAATGAGAATGGCCAGCACATCATCATCAAGGGTCGCGTGGTGAGCTCCGACGCTTCGGGCAATATCTACAAGAGCCTCGTGATTCAAGACGAGACTGCCGCCCTGGCTATGTCGATCAACGCCAACTCGATGTACAATCAGTATCGACTCGGTCAGGAAATCCTCGTGGACCTCACCGATATGTGGATAGGTAAGTACAACGGCCTGCAGCAGCTCGGCTTCCCCAACTATACCGATCAGTATGGCTGGGAGGCTACGTTCATGCCCTTTGAGTTCTTCAAGCAGCACATCCAGCTCAACGGTATGCCCGAGCCTGACGCTATCAACGTGATCAATATCACCGGCGCCGACCTCCAGTCAGGCACGCCTGAAAACCTTCAGCGCCTCCAGAGCCAGTTTGTACGCATCAACGACTGCGAGTTTGAAGACGGCGGCATCCTCACCTTCACCGAAGGCTCCAAGAAAACTACCAACCGCAACCTCAAGCTCGCCGACGGTACTACTCTCATCGTGCGCACCAGCGGCTACTCCAATTTCTGGGGTCACACTCTCCCCTCCGGCCGCGGCGACGTGATGGGTATCCTCTCTTACTACGGCACCGAGTGGCAGCTCCTGCTCAACTCTGACCGCGATTGCATCAACTTCGGCGATCCCACTCAGAACCCCGGTAGCAAGGACGTGCCTTACACCGTAGAGCAGGCTATCGACGTGATCAACTCCGGCACGGCTGCCAACGATGTATGGACCACCGGCTTCATCGTGGGAGCTGTGGCTCCCGGCGTGGCTCAGGTAGAGTCAAATGCCGACGTAGAATTTACCGCTTCCGTTTCGATGGACAATACTCTCGTGATCGCTCCCGCTCCCGATGTCAAGGACTTTACTCAGTGCCTCGTGGTATCTCTGCCCCAGGGCTCGGCGCTCCGCACTTACGGTAACCTCCTCGACCATCCTGAAAACTACGGCAAGGAAATCACCCTCCAGGGTAACCTCGGCAAGGTGATGTCCACCACTGGTATCACTACCACCGGCGTGGCCGGAACATTCGCTATCGAGGGTGTCGACCTCCCCGGCGGCGACGTAGTCACCGGCACACTCTTCTCCGAGACTTTCGCTTCGGGTCAGGGTAAGTTTACCGTAGAGACCGTCACTAATCCCGGTTTCGACGTGTGGAAACATGACTCGCAGTATAAGTATATGATTGCCACCGCCTTTGTAAGCGCCTCTAAGGAAAACAAGGCTGCCGACTCATGGCTCATCTCGCCCGCGATTTCGCTCAAGGGTGCTCCTGCGGCTTTCCTCTCGTTTGACCAGGCTATCAACTTCTTCAGCGATGTCAACAAGGCCAAGACCGAGGCTACCGTGGCCGTGCGCGAGGTTGGCTCTACCACTTGGACCACCCTCACCATCCCCAACTATCCCACTACCATGAGCTGGAACATCGAGAATACCGGCGACATCGACCTCTCGGCCTTCGTGGGTAAGGACGTGCAGATCGGTTTCCACTACACCTCTACCGCCACTAAGGCCGGTACGTGGGAAATAAAGAATGTAGTGGTGAAGACCGACGGCGTTCCCTCCACCCCCGGCGGTGACGAGCCCGGCCCCGGCCCCGTGACTCCTCCCTCGGGTGACGCTATCGATGCCACCTCGGCCGACTTCAATACTTTCAATGACGGCAAGGCAATAGCATCTTACGGCTCATACACCACCGCTCAGGGCTGGACTGCAACTAACGCCCAGGTGCTCTCGGGTGGCGAAGATAATGGCAAGACTGCATTCAGCTTCATCTCAACTGATCCCTCGGTCTTCGCCGTGTGTCTCAATGGTAAGAAGGGCTCTTGCGGTGTGCTCACCTCGCCCGTGATTGCCAACAATCTCGGCTCGCTGACATTCAACTACGCTCTGCCTTACACTGACACTAAGATTTCGCTCCTCATCGAGGTAATCGACGCGACCGGTGAAGTGGTACGCAGCACCGTGCTTGAAAACCTCAATGCCGTGAAGCAGCAAGTCTACACTTACGATGATGACTTCGACGTAGAAGGCAACTTCGTGCTCCGAATCACCAATCAGGGACCCTCGCAATACGAAGGAGGCAACAAAGACCGCGTAGCGATCTGGAACCTCACATGGACCCGCTGATACTTGTAAATTCATTCCCTACGCGGGCGGAGCGCTTCGGCGCCCCGCCCGCAATCGTTTATGGAGCGGGGGTCGTTCAAGTCATAAGTCATAGTTATAAGTTACAAAGTGAACGCCATGTATGGAGCGGGGGGTCGGGGAGAATTTAGAATGGAGAATTTAAAATTTAAAATAATAGTAGATCGGAATTTAAATTCTCCATTTTAAATTTTCAATTTACCCACACCCCCTCACCGTGTGAACTATCCGCCGCCGCCGGGCGTTAAAATTATATAACGTTTCAAAACTATTCTGTTCATCATGACCACCTCAGCGCTGACCCCTATACAGCATAAAGACAAAGTGGCACGTTACGTGCTCAATTTCATGCACTTGCTCGTGCTTGTGCTATCTGTCGCATTGATCGTATACATTTCGATTGATACGTTTGAAGACGTGCAGTTCCTTGAAAACAAGAACTACATGACCTTCCAGCTCTGGGTGTGTATCGTATTCATCTTTGATTTCTTTGTGGAGATGATATTTGCCGAAGACAAGTGGCGCTATGTGCGCAACCGCCTGGCATTTCTCATCCTCTCGATACCTTACCTCAACCTGGTGCCGGTGATGACGATGTTTCACATCACGCCCGACATACTCTTTTTCCTCCGCTTCATCCCCCTGTGCCGCGGCGCGCTGGCCCTCTCGATAGTGATGGGATATGTGTCGAGCAACGCCGTGTCGTCGCTCTTCGCCTCCTACATCGTCATAATCCTCATGGTCACCTACTTCGGGTCGCTCATCTTCTTTCAGCGCGAGTATGGAGTAAATCCTCAGGTCAAGACCTACTGGTCGGCACTCTGGTGGGCATTTATGAACATGGCCACCGTGGGCTGCTACATCAATCCCGCCACCGTTGCCGGTAAAATCGTGGCCGTCATCCTCCCCATCTGCGGCATGATCATGTTCCCCCTCTTCACGGTCTACCTCACAAGCTACGTCCAGCGCCACACCCGCGTCGCCGACCACAAAACCAAAGACCAAGACACCGACATCACCTCAACCTCCGACACCACCGACAACAGCGACTGATATGGAGCGGGGGAGGTAGGAATTGAGAATGAAGAATTTAAAATTTAGAATAGAAATGATAATTTTCCATTTTAAATTTTTAATTTTCAATTTTTATGCCCCGCCGCATCGGCCACGGCGATGGATGGTGGATCGACATGTAGGGACGTCGCTGCGCGACGTTTCCAGGAAGCGCAATTAGCTATTATTTTGTCATGCAATAAGTTACCATCGGCTCATCTCCGATACGTCGCACAGCGACGTCCCTACATCCGGGGCACAATCCATCGCCGTGGTCGCGGCGGCGGGGGCAATGAAATGGAAAATTGAAAATGGAAAATTAAAAATTTCTTGTTCTATTCTAAATTTTAAATTCTTAATTCTAAATTCTTTTCGACCCCCGCTCCATACATGGCGACCACTTTATAACTTATAACTTATAACTATGACTTAAGACTTGACCTTCCCCCGCTCCATATACAAAAATCGCCCGCGGCCGGGATGGTCGCGGGCGATGATATGAGGGAGTGTGTTTTTGTCGATTAGCGAACGACTTTCTTCACGTCGTTGCCCTGACGGCGGATGAATACGCCATTTTCAGGATTAGCTACGCGGATACCCTGGAGATTGAAATACTCAACCTCAGCAGCTGCATCTACAGTCACATTCTCGATACCGGTTACGATAGGAGCCTTGAAGCTAACTGCTACAGGGGCGCTCTTAAGGTTCTTGGCAGGATTGTAAGAGTAAACCTTGAGAGTACCGGCCTGAGGTACGGAGATCACGCCATCTTCAACCTTGGTGTAACCAGCGTGGAGGTCTTCCTCAGCGCGACGTACTTCAGCGGGAGCTGCGGGAGCGGGAGCTGCGGTGAAGTTGTAGTAGATTTCGTGATCAGCGTCGGCTTCAACAGCGATTTCGATAGCTTTCTTACCGTCATGGTCATATTCGGAGCCATGTTCGAGTACAACCTCACCCATAGTGAGCACGGGGCAAGCGGGGGTGTGGTGAGCGTCGATAACGTCCACGGCGATTACTACGCTGATGTCATCGGAGCTTGCGAGACCTGAATGGAGTTTGAGGTCAAAAGCGTTGAGCATGATGTGATCGAATGCAATAACGGTGGGGTTTGCACCATCTTTTGACTCGATGAGGGTAGCCTCTTCCTTAGTGAAGTTGTGGTTACCGGCCTGAGTGAAGTAGAGGTCATCGGTGGGAGCTGCGCTGTTGGCGATAGCGTAGACGGTGGCTGAGGTCACTACCTTACCCTCGGGAGCAGTAATGGTGTAAACGATTTGTTCGCCACTGTCGATGATACCCTTCATCTTGATTGAAGTGTACTTGGTGCCATTTACGGTGATATCGCTATTACCCTTGCTGATATTGTTGCCGGTACGGGTTACAACATAACCTTCGGCATCGGTGGTTGAGTGGCCGTCGACAGCAGTGAAGGCAATCACGTGATTCTTAACGAATACTTCGTCAGCATCTCTTTCGGCTACATAGCCAAAACCGTTGGTGCAGATTGTGGTACCTGTAGCCCAGATAGTATAAGTTTTTCCTGCTTCAAAATTCCACACGGCAGCGCAATCAAGATAGTCATTATTACCATGACATTCTTCGTTGCAGTATGCGCCGAAAATGAGCTCTTCATCGATAAGAGCGTTAACATTTTCCTGATCTACTGCTTTGATACCTTTTCCATCGTTGGGTGACATACCCCAAAGGTGATGACGATAGATTACATTGTTTTCTACGTCATCCACTTCATCTATTTTCTGTTCTAAGGCTTGACGACGGAAGAACATCACAAACTTAAGATCTTTCTTTGCAGTTACAATGAGGGGGCTGCTATCCGTGTTTTCTGTACCGGTGGGGGTGGCTTCAGTAGGAGCTGCTTTTACGCGGCCTATCTGAACTGCACTGGGGAATTCGTAGCCGAGATAGTTGGCTGCATAAGAGTCAGTATACTTTGCGGTGAAAATTGTGGACGCGGTAATGTCATCGTTGTCCATCAGCTTGGTAGCTGCAAGTTTAGAGTCATCGTTCTTGGGGACGATATAGATGTTGTCGAGCTCGATTTTGTCCACGGTCTCATATTCCATCCATTTATCATCTTCTTTCACGTTGGTAACAACTTCCACAGTGTATTCTACGGTAGTGCTCTGATACTTGCTGTCGTCAGAGGCTACATAAGATGCAGCTATGATAGCAGAGCCTTCAACGTCATTCTTGAGGGTAACGACACCGCTCTCATCTACACTGGCAATAGCATCATTTGAGGATACAAAGCTAAGAGCGAGATTCTCCTCGTTAACGAGTTCAGGAAGAACTATGCTTGCTACATTGTCTCTAATCTTATAAGTAACCTTATCAGCAGTCCAAGAGATGGGTGCCTTGTCACGAGTTTCTACAAAACCTAATGATTGAATTTCGCCTTCTATTACGATAGAAGAAATCCACAGGTCTTTATTTGCAGCATACTTTCCGTAAACATTTAATACGAGATTATGTGTCCCGCCTTCGTAGGGGTTAAAACCTTCCTTAGCTTCAAAGAATTCTTGATTGTAGAATAATGACGTATGACCATCAGGTGCTTTAGAGGAAACGCGTTCCCATGCGACTTCATTAGCTATTGCACGCTTATTACCTTCATTATCAAGGATGAAAATATCGGAATTAAAAGTAGCTTCAGAGCCGGTTTTTGCTAAGCAACCGGTAATTTTAGTAATAGTAAATTGCTTTCCGTTGGCAACTGTAAATGGGAAATTAATATAGCTCTTATCGTCGGATTGAGCTTCTGTATGCGCTGTAGTGCGTAAGAAAAGAATACCGCTGATGTCTTGAATCACTTTAGGATCCTTATCTTCCCAATAAAGATTTTCGCCGAGTTTTACGTCTGCTGCTTGGATTGAGGAAGCAGCATCTCCCGTTACTGTTGCTGAGTAATTTCCCTTAGCATCGAGAGGCCACGAGATGGTGACCTGCTGCGCCCAAGCTGAGACAGCGAGCGTGGAGGCTGCTAAGAGAGTAAAGATTTTTTTCATGTAAGTGGTTTTAGATTGTTTATTTTGGTTAAAATTATTTCATGGTAGGGTTGACGTTGTTGAAAAGTGGCCTGAAGAGTGATGCTGTAGAATAAAGTGTCTTTCTATACCTTAATTTTATCCTTCGCTATTTGCCTAACTATATAATA
Organism: uncultured Staphylococcus sp.; assembly: GCA_964477665.1. Taxonomy (GTDB): domain Bacteria; phylum Bacteroidota; class Bacteroidia; order Bacteroidales; family Muribaculaceae; genus Duncaniella. The sequence continues at coordinate 1,074 of CAYZFG010000028.1, read as the reverse complement.
TGTAGTGTCGGTTCAAACTGATCAATTTTCAGGCTCACTAAGAAAGCAAAATTACGTGCATAAAGGGTCCTTACCTCCCTCATACACCTTTTGCTCGGCAAATATACGACTGAAATTACCCCCCCCCAAATATTTAACGAAGTTTAACATTTGAAGGCGGGGGAAGTCATAAGTCATAGTTATAAGTTATGAAGTGAAGGTAGCCGCTGTAAATCAATGATTTGTAGGGACGTCGCTGTGCGACGTTTCCGGGAAGCGCAACAAGGTATTATTCTGTTAAGCAATAAGTTACTATCGGTTTAGCAAGGAAACGTCGCACAGCGACGTCCCTACGCTCGGCACTCCATCTATCGCCGTAGTCGCTGCGGCGGGGGCAATGAAATTGAAAATTGAAAATGGAAAATTCTTGTTCTATTCAAATTTTAAATTCTTAATTCTAAATTCTTTTCGACCCCCGCTCCATACTTGTGCGCTCTATTTATGTCATTGGCGCTCTGAAGTTACCATATTGCTCTACCGGACTACAGGAGGGTGGGAATCAGGCGGTTGTGGGGTGGGTGACGTGCCGGAGATGGGATCGTGATGCGATTTTTTCGGGAATTTTGTTGCGCGGGTGGGGAAGTGTTTATATCTTTGCGTAAGTATTAAGTAAGTTTCAACAATTACTTTATATCAATCTCGAAACTTAATATAAACTAATTATAGAAACTTACTTAACCGCTCAATTCTAATTTTTCAAACGTAAAATATTATCAATATGGAAAAGAAATTTCTGTGTGTAAAGTGCGGCTACATCCATGAAGGAGCTGAGGCTCCCGATGTATGCCCCGTGTGTGGTGCTCCCAAAAGCGCTTTTAAGGAAATCACCGATGAGGAAGCCGGTGCTCTTGAGTTTGTCACCGAGCATATCATAGGTGTTGCCGCTGATACCGACGATGAGATGAAGGCTGACCTTCGCGCTCACTACAATGGCGAGTGCTCCGAGGTAGGTCAGTATCTCGCAATGGCCCGTCAGGCCGATCGCGAAGGCTATCCCGAAATCGCCGAGGCTTTCCGCCGCTACGCTTGGGAAGA
>CAYZFG010000027.1:0-28660 GCA_964477665.1 uncultured Staphylococcus sp. | reverse complement strand
ACTCATCCGTATCGCACTGCGGTCTGGTGCTCTTCGCAATCCTCATGCTCAACACTACCGCAATGACCGGTGCCATCATGCAGATGCTCAGCCACGGTCTTATGACGGCTCTCTTCTTCGCCCTCATCGGTATGATCTACGGTCGCACCCACACCCGCGACATCCGCGAGATGGGCGGCCTGATGCAAATCATGCCTTACCTCTCGGTATGCTACGTGATAGCCGGTATGGCATCCCTCGGTCTGCCAGGCCTCTCGGGCTTCGTGGCCGAAATGACGATTTTCGTCGGTTCGTTTGAGCACGCTGACCTCTTCCACCGCTGCTTCACCATCGCCGCTTGCTGCTCGATCGTGATTACAGCCGTCTACATCCTCCGCGTGGTGGGCAAGCTCCTCTACGGTCCCGTGCAGGATGACCATCACCGCTCTCTCACCGACGCTACATGGTGGGAACGCCTCTCGACCGCCACGCTCATCGTGTGTGTAGCTGCCATAGGTTGCTTCCCCAACTTCTTCGCTGACCTCATCCGATTCACTTTCAGCCCTGAGATATTCACTGTTTTAGGAATGAACTAATCAAGATTGACTGCAATGGATTACTCACAGTTTTTAGCAATGAAGCAGGAAATAGGATTGTTGATCGTATTTCTGTTAGTCTTCCTATACGACACTTTCTTTAGCAAAAAGGCTCAGGGCGCACTTCCCGTAGTCACCTGCGTGCTGTTTGCTCTCTACACCCTCTTCGGATTCTTCTGCCCCTGCGTCAAGGAAAGCGCTACAGCCTTTGGAGGCATGTATTTCACTTCTCCGGTGCTTGTGGCTATCAAGAATATCCTCAATGTGGGCGCGCTTATAGTGATGATTCAGGCCGTGAACTGGGCCGACAGCGATTTTATCAAGGTGCGCCGCGGTGAGTTTTACGAGCTGCTTATACTGACGCTCTTCGGTATGTATCTCATGATGTCGTCCAACCACTTCCTCGTGTTTGTGATAGGTCTTGAGACAGCATCCCTCCCCCTCGCAGCCATGGTGGCCTTCAACAAGAGTCATTTCGAGAGCCATGAGGCAGCAGTGAAATATCTGCTTACCGCCGTATTCTCCTCGGCAATCATGCTCATGGGTCTTTCACTTGTATACGCTACAGCCGGAACACTTTACTACGACGGTATATTCATCGCCATGATGTACAGCGAGATCAATGTCATGGTAATTGTTGCCCTCGCATTCGTGATAGCCGGATTCGGTTTCAAGCTTTCGCTCGTACCGTTCCACCTCTGGACTGCCGACGTATATCAAGGTGCTCCCACTCCTGTCACCTCTTATCTCTCGGTAATCTCCAAGGGTTCGGCTGCATTCGCATTTCTCGTGGTGCTCACTCAGGCCTTCGGCTTCCTCTATGCCGACGCTTGGGAGTGGATGCTCTACGCGCTTATCATCCTTACCATCACTATCGGTAACCTCTTCGCAATGCGCCAGCGCAACATGAAGCGCTTCCTCGCATTCTCGTCAATCTCTCAGGCCGGCTATATCATGCTTGCCATCGTGGGACTCAACGAAATGGGAGTATCGGCTCTGATGTTCTACGTGCTCGTGTATATCTTCTCTAATCTTGCCGCCTTCGGCGTCATCGGCTCTATCGAGCATGCTACAGGCAAGGTGGATATGGACGACTACAACGGACTCTACAAGACCAATCCCCGCCTGGCTGTGACGATGATGCTTGCCATGTTCTCTCTGGCCGGTATTCCTCCTTTCGCCGGTTTCTTCAGCAAGTTCTTCGTGTTTACCTCGGCTCTCAGCGGCCCCGGTGCCGGAGCTGCGCTCTACGTGCTCGTGCTCATCGCGTTGATCAACACCATTATCTCCCTCTACTACTACCTGCTCGTGGTTAAGGCAATGTTTATCAACGACAGCGAAAACCCCATTGCCACCTTCCGCTCGGCCTGCGCCCAGCGTATAGGCATGTGGGTATGCACCGCCGGTATCATCGGCCTCGGTATCGTAAGCTACTTCTATGACTATCTCCTTACCGTAGTGGAATAAGCCTCCGGTAATTATAATCTGAAATCAAAATTTTGAGAATCGGGATTTACACCGTAGGCCGGTGTGGCCTGATTCTCAATTTTTCAAAAACGGCAATTAATAATGAGCAACTATCCTACAGCGCCAGGCCCTATAGGCGTGTTTGATTCAGGCTACGGCGGCCTCTCGATACTCAAAGACCTCCGTGAGGCTCTCCCGCAATATGACTATCTTTATCTCGGCGACAACGCGCGAGCTCCATACGGCACGCGATCTTACGACGTGGTATACCGCTTCACTCTCGATGCTGTCAAAGCACTCTTTGAGCGCGGCTGTCACCTCGTGGTGCTCGCCTGCAACACCGCTTCGGCCAAGGCACTGCGCACCATACAGCAGTGTGACCTTCCCTCGCTTGACCCCACCCGCCGCGTGCTCGGCGTGATTCGTCCAACGGTCGAGGCAATCGGCTCCATATCCGAGGGCACCGTAGGAATCATGGGAACCCCCGGCACCGTAAGCTCCGGCAGCTACGACATCGAGATTGCCAAGTTCTTCCCCCATTTCCGCACCGTAAGTCAGGCGTGTCCCATGCTTGTTCCCCTGGTGGAGAACAACGAGGCCTCACAGCCCGGCGCCGACTATTTTGTGGAAAAGTATGTGGAGGAACTCTTCGCCCAGGATGCCGACATTGATACCATAGTCCTTGCCTGCACACACTATCCTCTGCTCCTGCCTAAGATACAGAAGGCTGTGGCCGAGCGCGCCAAGGTTATCACGCAAGGAGAAATCGTATCTGCAAGTCTCAAGGATTACCTTGAGCGTCACCCTGAAATGGCAGCGCGGTGCACCACCGGCGGATCATGTCGCTACCTCACTACCGAAAATCCCTCGAAGTTCAACGACCTCGCCCGTATCTTTCTCAACACTCCTGTAAAAGTAGAACATATAGATATATGAGACTCGACGGACGCAGAGAAAGCAGCAATGTCGACGACCGTCGCGGACGTTCGGGCGGCGGTTGCGGCATAATGAAGGCCGGACTCGGCACCGGGGGCGTGCTTATTGTGGCGCTGCTCGTGTGGCTCACGGGCGGTAATCCTCTTGATGTGCTGATGAGCGGAGACTCGATGTCGTCAGTTTCCGGCACGGAGACAGCATATACCCCCTCGCAGCAGGAAGAAGAATTAGCGCATTTCTCGCGTCAGATTCTTGCCGGTACTGAGGATGTATGGACTGAGATTTTCAGGCAGAACGGACTTGAATATGAAGCTCCGCGCCTTGTGCTCTACACCGGCTCGGTGCTGAGCGGTTGCGGTGGGGCCGAGGCTTCCATGGGACCCTTTTATTGCTCGGCTGACAAGAGCGTGTATATCGACCTGTCGTTTTTTATGGACATGCGCCGTACACTCGGCGCCGACGGTGACTTTGCTTACGCTTACGTGATAGCCCATGAGGTGGGTCACCACGTGCAGAACCTTCTCGGCACGCTTCCCAAAGCCCATGACCTCATGTCGCGGCAGAGTGCGACGGAGAGTAATCATACCAGCGTGCGCCTCGAACTTCAGGCCGATTATTATGCCGGAGTGTGGGCTTATCATGACAACCGCATGTTTGGCTCGCTCGAAGACGGTGACCTCGAAGAGGCCCTCGACGCAGCCCGCAAGATAGGCGATGACTATCTCCAGACCAAAGCCCGCGGTTATGCTCAGCCCGAGACCTTCAACCACGGCACCTCGGCTCAGCGTTACCGTTGGCTCAAGAAAGGCCTCGACACCGGTTCGCTCTCGGGTGGCGATACATTCTCCGTGCCTTACGGATCTTTATAAAAAACTTGACGGAAAATTGCGGAAATTGCGCAAAAAGCAGTAAATTTGCATTACAAAACGATGCGGTAGTAGCTCAGTCGGTAGAGCATTAGCTTCCCAAGCTGAGGGTCGCGAGTTCGAGCCTCGTCTACCGCTCCCCGCAAGAAATCGCTCCTAATCAATGGATTAAGGAGCGATTTCATTTTATCTGAGAAAGTGTGCGCTATGGATGTCGAGGCGTAGCTCGATGGTGACCCTCCGAAAGCCGGCTTAATTCTGACGGTTACTATTAACATGCCCCGGCGGGGTTGAGAAGATTGCACCCCCGCCGCAGAGATTACGGCGATAGATGGTACGTAAGTTGTAGGGACGTCGCTGTGCGACGTTTCGAAGAAGGACCGATGGTAACTTATTGTATAACAGAATAATAGCATATTGTGCTTCCTGGAAACGTCGCACAGCGACGTCCCTACGATAACAATTTTATTTTGGCTCAAAATACAACAATCGAGGCCGCCCGGTGGGGCAGCCTCGTGTGGTAGTTGAAATGTGTGGGGAGGCGTTATCAGATGATACCCTGACCCATCATGGCGTTGGCTACTTTCATGAAGCCGGCAATGTTGGCGCCCTTCATGTAGTTGATGTAACCGTCGGGTTCTTTTCCGTATTTCACGCACTGGGTGTGGATATTCTTCATGATCTGGTGGAGCTTGTCGTCGACCTCTTCAGCGGTCCACTGGAGGTGCATGGCGTTCTGGCTCATTTCGAGACCGGAAGTTGCCACACCGCCGGCATTTACAGCCTTGCCGGGTGCATAGATGGTCTTAGATTTGAGGAATGTGTCGATAGCCTCGGGGGTGCAACCCATGTTGGAAACCTCGGCCACCATTTCCACGCCGTTTTCTACGAGACGGCGAGCATCTTCTTCGTCAACCTCGTTTTGAGTAGCGCAGGGGAGGGCGATGTCGACCTTCTGCTCCCAGGGCTTGCGGCCGGGGAAGAAAGTTGCTTCGGGATATTTTTCGGCGTAAGGAGCCACGATGTCTTCACCCGTAGCGCGGAGATAGAGCATATAGTCGATCTTGTCGCCCGAGATACCTTCGGGGTCGTAGATATAGCCGTCGGGACCCGAGATGGTCACCACCTTGGCGCCGAGCTCGGTAGCCTTGAGGGTAGCACCCCAAGCCACGTTGCCGAAGCCTGATACGGCCACGGTCTTGCCCTTGATGTTGTCGCCCTTCTCGGCAAGCATGCTCTGCACGAAGTAGAGAGCGCCGAAACCGGTAGCCTCGGGACGGATAAGCGAACCGCCGAAATCAAGACCCTTGCCGGTGAATGCACCATTGTGCTCATTGACGAGGCGCTTGTACATACCATACATATAGCCCACCTCGCGACCGCCTACGCCGATATCGCCGGCGGGTACGTCGCGGTCAGGACCGAGATTCTTCCACAAGCCGAGGATAAATGCCTGGCAGAAACGCATGATTTCAGCCTCGCTCTTGCCGCGGGGTGAGAAGTCAGAGCCACCCTTGGCACCACCCATAGGAAGTGTGGTAAGCGCGTTTTTGAAAGTCTGCTCGAAGCCGAGGAACTTGAGAATCGAGAGGTTGACCGACGCGTGGAAACGAATACCGCCCTTGTAGGGGCCGATGGCATTATTGAACTGCACGCGGTAACCTATATTGTTTTGCACCTCGCCGCGGTCGTCGACCCAGGTCACGCGGAAAGTGACGATGCGGTCAGGCTCGACCATGCGCTCGATGATGCGGGCTTTTTCAAACTCAGGATGCTGATTGTACACGTCTTCCACGCACAGCAGCACTTCCTTCACTGCCTGAAGATACTCTTTTTCGCCGGGATGCTTGGCTTCCAGATTGGCGAGAATCTTGTTTATATCCATAAATAATTAGAAATTAAGGTCATTTAAGGGAGGCAATTTCCTCCGTGATTGTAAATGCAAATTTAGTGATTAAAACGGAATAAAAAAACTGTCCCTGCGAAAATTTCGCAAGGACAGAGATGTTTGAAAAATATGTTTTAAAATAGAATTTTCGAGGTGGAGGCTTTAGATTGGAAAAGTAAATACTTAGAGATTAGAAAATGTGCAGATAAGTGCAAAATGTGCAGATAAAAGTGCAGATAAATGCAGATAAAATAGTGTCCGGAGTTATTACAAATTCATAATTTTCTATGCAAAATTTATTTAATATGAATTTCCCATCTTCCGGTTTTGCGTGATCCAACTCTCTTAATATCAAGCAATTTAGACATGGAACGTCTTTGAGATCTAACGCTACTCTCTTTCATTCCGAGTTTTTTTGCGATCTCCGGCATTGTTATATCCGGATGATTATAGATGAGCTCAAGTATCGCCATTTGTTGTGCAGATAAATGTGCAGATAAATGTGCAGATAAATTATTTGACTCGGTAAAATCCTTTGCTAATATGCTTACATTGGAAGGGTTAAGTGGTAATGTAAGCCATACTTCATGAACATCATCATTTTGATCTATAGTAGGTTGGTGTAGCCCGGAAACTTTCCAAGCGTTCATGATCTTTTGAAATCCTGATCCGATATTGTCACCGAATCCCACCATACGCAGCATTTTTTGAATAGTGCTGTTGCGAGCCTGCGTGAAGTCGCCTTGATATATTCTTTCCGGGGGTAGTCGTAAGGTGCCGGGATTCCTCATTATTATGCCGTCACTGCGACGGTCAATCCTAAGGACGCCACCAAGCCGATAATCGGTATATGTAATTGCATTAACAATCGCCTCTCTGATACCCTCGTGCATGGGACCGCCATCAGTTCTTATTACACCTTGCAATTTACCCCTGGAGGGTAATGTAAATAGTAATTTTTGTAGTGTAAGTATCAAGAAATTGTAAATATTGTCTTCCCAGCGGCCATCTTCAGTCAAGCGGTCGTTCCACTTATTGCTTTCACCGGGTGTGATGTCAATAAGATTCAGATAATCAACTCTGAAATTAGTGAAAACTTCATGGATACTTTGGCTTTTGCCAAACATAAGTAAACCTGCAACCGTTATACCTTCAATTTCCCGTTTACGGTCTCGTCCAAAGCCGCCTAACTTTATCAGAAATTCTTTGTCGGGAAGAAACTTATAGGGGTGCTCCGGATTAAGTGTGCCGAACGCTTGTCGATACATGGCTAATGTATCAGAGTCGAGATCTGACATTCCGTAACCTTCTAAAACTTGACTGTCAGCTATATCAGAACTGTCGCGTATGAGAATGGCGAGTTCTTCATCGGTCACATGACGATCACCTTCATGTATCCTTTTGAAGGTGCCTGATTGGAGATCGTTATTGATGTAAATAGGCTTTTGACGGTAATCAGCTTCCGGAATATTAATATAAATGACCTCTTTATCCTCGACATTGACAATTCTGACGTTAGAATCTAAGACAACGCTTCGGTTAACTTTTTGGCGATTGTTGATAATGTTGAAAAAGTCAGTGACAACCTTGTTTGCATCAAAAACACCTGTGATTTCAAATCTGTCCTTACCTTGTAGCTCTTTGTGTTCAGTGACTCCGAGCAGTATTATACCTCCCCGAGTGTTGGCAAAAGCTGAGTATGTTTCCCATACAGATCTTGGCACGGAATCCTTACAAGCTTTCATTTCCAAATTTATACCTTCAGGTTGCAAGAGTAAATTCAGTATAGTTTTGGCAGTTATTGGCATAGATGTATATTTATTCGCTGTAAATTTACAAAAATTATTCAAGATTGTATTTCTTAAAACAAGAAAAAACTGTCCCTGCGAAAATTTCGCAAGGACAGAGATGTTTGAAAAATATGTTTTAAAATAGAATTTTAGAGGTGGAGGTGGGGGTGTGGCGGATGTAGATGTGACCGGGTGAGGGATGGGCGACGGGGATACCCTGAAGATTGTAGTAGGTCACGGGGCCTGAGACGGGAGCAACCGTTTCGTCGATCGAGGCCGGGCGAGCATAGTCGGGCAGGGGAGCAGCCGGGGTGTTGTCGCGGGCAGGTTCGGCTGCCGGGACATCGTAGCTACCCCATTTTGAGGCGAGCCATGCCGTCTTGTCACGCAGGTGGCGGAGAACACGCTCGCGAGCCGAGGCGATGTCGGAGTTATCGACCACGTCGGCCGTCACGCTTGCATCCGGGCGCTGAGCATCTTTCCAGCGGCGACGGTCGGCCACGGCTGCCGCGGCGATATGGTCAGTATAAGTCTTGATGTCGGCCTCGACGCCATCGTAGCATGACGACATAAACCATTTCCAGGTATCGGAGAGTCGGGTGTTAAACGGCCCTTGCGCGCGTATCGACGGTATCCATGTGGAGCCGAAAGGCGCGTGATTGTAGAAATATCCGTCGGTGGGGCCGTTGAACGCATTGCCGCAGTCCCAGAGCGGAGAGAAATGCCACTTTTCGCCCTCGCCGCGGTCGCGGAAAAGGTAAGTCGAGCCGTGATAAGCCTCAGTGTGAGAGATTATTTCCTCCACGATATAGTATCTCACGGCATCGTCAATGTCGAGATATTGCCACAGCGCAGGGTCGCAGCTTCCCACAAGGTCATTCATCGTAGAGAATTGGTCAGTGACAAACCGCTTCTGTAGAGGCGAATATTCCTCGGGAGTGTCCCAAGTCACGCGCAGACGGTCGAGCATATATCCGCTTACGCATGACTTCTCGTCCATGGAAATCTGATTGCTCTCGTCGTAATTATCCAGCTCCACGAGATAGCCGCCCGACACGAGTTCCGAGTCCTCGCAGAGATCGCTCAGTTCGGTTATATTTACGCGGTCACCCTCGATACGTATTGACTCCGTGAGGAAATAAAGACCTCGGTAATCGCCGTTGATCACCACCTCCACCGGTTGCTGCGACGGAGTCCAGGGGAGGCCAATACGCCGGCCGAGATTAAAGCCGGTGAAATTGCGCAGGTAGCCGAAGTTGTCATCAGCATGAGCAAGGAGAGCGAAATGCTTGCTCTTTGAGAGTCCGAGCATCTTCTGTTTCGCGCCGAGCTTGAGTTTGAACGGCTTCTTGGCAAAGGCCGTGCGGGTGAAGTTGCCGCGGGCCTTGATCTGCAGCGGAAGCGGTTCATCCTTCGAGCCAATCGAAGCGGCCCCTTCGGCAGCCAACCACTCACATCCGTTGAGGTCGAGCCAATACTCGCCGTCAAAGTAATTCTTGTGGCCGAGATTTCGCGAGAGAATTTCATTATCGGGAATGGTGGTACCGGGAACGTATACATTAATATATAATACCGGAAGCGTGCCGCTCATACCCGATGGCGCAGGGGGAGTGACGCCGCCCGTTGAAAAATAAATTACCGACTGCTGCGGGGCGCCGGAATCGTCGAGCACGAGGCGATAGGTGATGGTAACATTGCTGAGTGACGAAGCCGAGATATTGCTACCTCCCGGCTTAGCCTCCACGGAGCAATCGCCCGTGACGGTGACAGAGCCGAAGCTGCCGTAGTTGACCGTCCAGTCAGCCGACCCTACTTTAAACTCCCCGTCGAGATGCGGCACCGTGATGGTATACACGTCGCCCTCGCGGTTAAGGCGATAAGCCTCCTCGGCGGCCCAGTCGTTGAACGCTCCGCGCAGATACATGTCAGGATACCCGGCGGCTTGGGCTACCAATCCTCCGATAAAAAGCAATAGCAAATAAATGTGTCTCATGATAATTTAATCACTTGTGGCTGCGCGTCATGACTACGACGGGCAGCGGGAAAACGGTTGAAAATTTACGTATTAATGTAATGATATGAACGCGGCTGCGACAGCCGATATTGCAAAAATACGGCTAAATACTTATACGGCCAAATTATTTTGTGGTAAAAAATCGGCGTAAATAGGAAATAAAAGTGTAAATTTGCAGTCATAAACCAATAGACAACCTTATGGCCGAACAGACCTCACGTTATGACCTCCGCGGCGTGTCGGCGTCAAAAGACGACGTGCATGCAGCGATTAAAAATGTAGACAAAGGTATTTTCCCCCAGGCATTCTGCAAGATAATCCCCGACATACTGGGCGGCGACCCCGAGTGGTGCAACATAATGCACGCCGATGGCGCCGGAACCAAATCATCGCTCGCCTACGCTTACTGGCGCGAGACGGGTGACCTGAGCGTGTGGCGCGGTATCGCTCAGGATGCGCTGGTGATGAATATAGATGACCTGCTGTGTGTGGGCGCCGTCGACAATATCCTTGTCAGCTCCACCATAGGACGCAATAAAATGCTAGTGCCCGGCGAGGTGATCTCGGCCATCATCAACGGCACTGAAGAGCTGCTTGAACGCCTGCGCTCGCTCGGAATAGGCATCTATTCCACCGGCGGCGAGACGGCCGACGTGGGCGACCTCGTGCGCACCATCATCGTCGACTCCACCGTTACCTGCCGCATGCGTCGCGCCGACGTGGTAAATAATGCCAACATACGCGGCGGCGACGTGATAGTGGGTCTCGCTTCGTTCGGTCAGGCCACCTACGAGACTGAATACAACGGCGGCATGGGCAGCAACGGCCTCACTTCAGCCCGCCACGACGTATTCAATAAATCAGTGGCCGCAAAATATCCTGAAACCTACGACCACGCCGTGCCCGCCGAACTCGTATATTCCGGCTCGTGCAACCTCCTCGACAAGGTGGAAGGCACCCCCCTTACGGCGGGCAAACTCGTGCTTTCACCCACCCGCACCTATGCCCCAGTGATACGCACCCTCCTCGATGAAATGCGTCCCGAAATCCACGGTATGATTCATTGCACCGGCGGAGCGCAGACCAAGGTGATGCACTTCGTGCGCAACAAGCATGTGGTAAAGGACAATATGTTTCCCGTGCCGCCGCTCTTCGAGCTCATCGCGCGCGAGAGCGGAACCGATTTCAAGGAGATGTATAAGGTGTTCAATATGGGTCACCGCATGGAAATCTATGTGTCGCCCGAGCATGCTCAGGAGGTAATCGACATCGCCGCCCGCTACGGCATTGATGCCCGTATCGTGGGTCGTGTGGAGGATGCGGAGATGAACCGTCTAACCATCAAGTCAGAGCACGGTACATTTGAATACTAAGATTTCGATACTCCTCGGGGCGCTTTTGGCCCTTATTACCGTGGCGTGCACGTCACGGAAGGCCGAAGTTGCGACCGAAGAATCGAAAACGTACCCCGACACTCTCCGCGTGGCCACGCTCTACAGCCCCGGCTCATATTTTATCTACCGCGAGACTAAGATGGGTTATGACTACGACCTTGTCAACTCGCTCGTCAAGGACAAGGGCATTGAGCTCAAACTCGAAGTGGCTCCCGGACTCGCTACTGCCGTGGAGTGGCTCGACTCGGGAAAAGTGGACCTGATAGCCTACGAGGTGCCCATGACGGCTGAATACAAACGCCACGTGCTTCACTGCGGTCCCAAAAATGTGACTACTCAGGTGCTCGTGCAGCCCAAGACCAAGAAGGAAGCTGACCGCATCAGCGACGTGACCGCCCTGATAGGCCGCGACGTATATGTGGAAGCGGGGTCGAAATATGAAGCGCGTATCAATAATCTCAACGATGAGTTGGGTGGCGGCATAAATATCCACTCCATCGACCGCGACACGCTCATTACCGACGACCTAATAGCTATGGTGGGTCGCGGCGAAATACCGCTGACGATAGTCGACAGCGACATCGCCCACATTAATCAGACATATCATAACAACCTCGATATCACGCTTGAAGTCAGTTTTCCGCAGCGCTCACAGTGGGCAGTGTCGCCCTCACGCCCGTGGCTTGCCGACAGTATCAACGCATGGATAAAGCAAGACAATTCCCGCCGCGACCTCGCCCGCATCCACAAGCGATACTTCGAGCTGAGCAAAAACAAGCAGTATGCACTCCAGCAGACCGTTGACCTCAGCCACGGTTTCATCTCGCCCTTTGATGACCTGTTTCGCAAATACGCCCGCGAAATCGGTTGGGACTGGCGCCTGCTTGCCGCCCAGGGATATGTGGAGAGCCATTTTGATCCCACGCTCGTGTCGTGGGCCGGAGCCCGTGGCGTGATGCAGGTTATGCCCTCCACCGCCCGCGCCTATCACAAAGACCCCGAGCAACTTACTGACAATGATGTGTCGATCTCAGTGGCCGCAGCTATAATCAAGGACCTCGACAAGACATTCCAGGCCCGCGTGCCCGATCCGCAGGAGCGCCTGAAATTCATCGTGGGAGCCTACAATTCCGGAGCGGCTCATATACTTGACGCCATAGCGCTTGCCGGGAAATATGGCTATGACCCTCAGGTGTGGGACGGCAATGTAGCCCGCGCCGTGCTCATGAAATCTCACCCGGAGTATTATAACGACCCCGTGTGTAAATACGGCTATTTCCGTGGCCAGCAGACATATGAATACGTAAATCGCGTCTTCGATTTCTACAGCGAAGCGCGCCATAAAATCCACGCTTAACCCGCAATCTCCCGATATGAAAAAGCAACTTTTAACCAAAGCCATAGTTCTTGCGATGTGTGCCGGCATGGTCAGCACATCTTGTATAGGAAAATTTCAGCTCACCCGCAACCTGCTCGACTGGAACAATAATATCAGCAGCAAGTTTGTCAACGAGCTCGTGTTTGTAGCCCTTTGCATAGTGCCCGTGTATGAAGTATCGGCGCTTGCTGACCTGCTCGTAATCAACTCGATAGAATTCTGGAGCGGCAGCAATCCTCTCGCGCTCGGCACCAAGGTAATCGACGGCAAGGATGGCCGCTACCTCGTGGAGTGTGACGGCAAGGGCTACACCATCACTTCGGAAACAGACAAGAGCGTGGTGCGCCTCGACTTCATCGACGAGACCGATACCTGGACCATCTCCATCCCCGGCGGCGAAAGCTTCGAACTGATGACATTTATCGACGAAACCCATGTGTCGATGCCCGCTCCTGACGGCACCCGCCGCATAGTCGAACTCTCGCAGGAGGGATTGCTTGCTTACGATACGATGGTAAAGCAGGCCATCGAGCTCCGCGCTTCGCTGTGATAATCAGGCTGATAAAGAAAATTTACCGATATGTGCCCGCGGGCGTGCCGAGCGCGCTCGTGGTGACACTGATATTGTATCTTACCCTTGCTCCCCAACCGCTCGGCGACGATGCGCCGCAACTCTTTGAGGGAGTCGATAAGGTAGTTCATGCCATAATGTTTGGAGCAATGTCATTTACCATCGCCCTTGACCGATTGATGGGGCAGGGGAGCGTCACAACTCGGGCTCTTGTAATAATAGCCGCAGTGACCGTAGCCACGGGCGTGGCGATAGAGTTCCTTCAGGGAGCGATGGACGCCGGAAGATCAGGTGACGCAGCCGATGCCATAGCCGACACCGCAGGTGCGCTTGCCGGGATATGGCTGTTCACTCTCGTTAGAAAGGGCTTGGAAAAAGCTGATTAATAGGGGTCTACGTCGTAGTACAGCGTAACTCCGGCGAGAGTCTTGTCATTAGTACACTCCACATACAGGTCGCGGAGCAACTGCTTTACCTTGGCGATCGAGGCCCCGGGCTCGATCTTGAGCATCACGCGGCGGATGTAGAGCGACTGCACCCGACCTACGGGCGGTTCTTCAGGCCCGGTGACGCGTGTGCCGAAGAGAGCACGGAGTCGGTCAGTGTACACGCGGGCGGCTTTGTTGAGGTCGGCCGAGTCGCGATGCTTGAGGTAAATGTAGATCACCCTCACAAACGGCGGGTAGCCAAACTGCTGCCGCTGATTGATTTCCATATTATAAAATCCCTGATAGTCATGCGCGGCGAGGAATCCGAAGATGGGATGAGCCGGAGAGTAAGTCTGCACAAGCACGCGCCCTGCAGAGTCGCGCCGACCGGCGCGGCCTGACACCTGTTCGAGCATATTGAAAGCCCGCTCACCGCTGCGGAAATCGGGGAAATTGATAATGGTGTCGGCATTCATCACGCCCACCACCTTCACATTATCGAAGTCAAGACCCTTTGTGACCATCTGCGTGCCCACGAGGATATTGCTTTTGCCGGCCGAGAAATTGTCGATAATCTCTTCATAGCCGTTTTTATTGCGCGTGGTATCGAAATCGAGGCGGGCGATTTTCATCTCGGGAAAAGCCGCCGTCACCTCATCCTCCACTCGCTCGGTACCATAGCCCAGCACCTCTATGGCCGGTTCCTGACACGCCGGGCACACGGTGGGTACCTCGTAGGGCGTGCCGCAATAGTGACATACGAGTTTGTCGATGCGGCGGTGGTAGGTCAGCGACACGTCACACTGAGTGCAACGCGGCACGTAGCCACACATCTTGCATCGCGCCACGGGAGCATAGCCGCGGCGGTTGAGGAAAAGAATAGCCTGTTTGTGATCGTCGACGGCATCCACCACCAGTTCGCGCAGCCGGGTCGACAGAATACCGTCAACCTGTCCCTTCTTTCGCGCCTTGCCCATGTCCACAATCTCCACTTCAGGCAGTGGCACGGCATCATAGCGCTCCGTGAGGTTTACCAGGCCGTAACGACCGTTGAGCGCCTTGTAATATGTTTCTACCGAGGGCGTTGCGCTGCCGAGCAGAGTCTTTGCGCCATGCATCGACGCAAGCACTATCGCAGCATCGCGGCCATTGTAGCGGGGCGCCGGATCCTGCTGCTTGTAGCTCGTCTCGTGTTCCTCGTCGACAATCACCAGACCAAGCGACGCAAACGGCAGGAACACCGCCGAGCGTGGTCCCAACACTACCAGAGGCTCGTGGGTGGAGAGCAGCCGTCGCCACACATCCACTCGCTCATTGTCAGTGAACCGCGAGTGATATATCACCACCTTGTCGCCGAAGACACGCTGCAAGCGTGAGGTGAGCTGCGTGGTGAGGGCAATTTCGGGCACGAGATAAAGCGCCTGCCTGCCCTGCCGGAGCATCAGGTCGATAAGGTGGATGTAGATTTCAGTCTTACCGCTTGAGGTCACGCCGTGGAGCAGAGTCACCGGATTGACTATCATCGACGAGAGGATAGCATCGCGCGCATCAGTCTGCGCCGGCGACAAGGCCGGCAGCGGTGCCACGGGCCGACCGGTGTAGCGGAAGCGGTTTATCTCCTTGATATAAAGGCGTATTATCCCCTTCTTGGCCATAGCCTGAAGAATGGGCACTGTCACCCCCGAGCGCTCAAGCAGCTCGGTGCGCGACACCTCCCTTACCTCTTCGGTATCACACCGCATTATCTCGCTCAGGTCAATCAGTGCCAACAGCGCCTTCTCCTGCTTTGGAGCACCCTTCACGGCATCAAAAGCAGCATGAAGCGCCTCGCGGTCAGTCTTGCTTGCCGTCAGAGCCACGTAGCTCTCGCGGCGCGGACGATACTTCTCTATCACCCGCTCGGCTATCGTGACTGCGCCTTTAGCTATGAGTCCGTTGACCACCGATGCTATCGACTGGAATCCGGTGACGGTGCGGAGCCGGTCGAGAGTCATCTTCTTGGCCTCGGTGATAATCTTGTCGAGCGCCACGGTCTCGCGGTCAGTGAGCGGCGGGGCAAGAGCCGGGTCATAGTCAGGGTGAAGCTCGATGAAAGTCTCGCTTTCAAGCCTCAGACCCGCCGGCACGGCAGCCTTGTACACCTCGCCCGGAGTGCAGAGATAATAGTCGGCAATCCAGTTCCAGAACTTAATCTGCGGGTGCTTCACCACCGGCTCCTCATCGAGCGTGAAGGCTATATCCTTCACTTCATACCCCTCGGGCGGAAACGGGGTGAGAGCCGTGACGATACCCGTGTAGAATTTCTTGCGGCCGAACGGTACCACGACCCTGTGACCCACCTTGGCTCCCGCCGCCATGGCGGGAGGCACACTGTAGGTGAAAGTGCCCTGGATGGGTACGGGCAGCAGTACTTCGGCAAATGTCATGCGTTGAGGTTTTTCCAGAGATCGCAAAACGAGCGCCACGAGCAGCTGAGGCCGAAGCGCAGGCAGTTTTCAATCACGTATTGCGACGATACCTCCTCGTCGAGCAGGAAGGCGAGCTTGAAAAACACTGCCTCTTCTTCGGCCACACACGATACCGAGCGGTGAGTGCGGTTATATTCATTGGCGAGAGGCAGCGGGTCGGCAACCTTGAAGTCAAACGAGCGGGCGATGATAGTCAGCCAGTTGTCTTCGTCGACGATAAACCATGCCACCATATCGTAGGGGAAATCGTCGTCGGCGCTAAGCACGGTCATGAGATCGCCTTCGTCGTCCTTCTTTGTAGCGATGCCGGCCTCGTCTAGCAGGTCGCGGAGAGTGCTTTGGTTGATACCTTTAAAAATCATAGTCAGAGAGTATTAAGTGGGTAAAAGAATCTGTAGATCAGAAACCTGCGCGGGGCAGTTCGTTGCGGTGACGCTCATAAGAGTCGCGCAGCTTTTCATACTTGCGGCGCTCGGTAGCCGTCACTGAGGGGTGGGCTTTGCTGATGGTATTTTCGAGAGCCTCCTGGGTGATGGCCACGATCTTCTTGTCGGCACCCGTCACGGTGAGTTCAAACGCCTTGCGGGCGCTCTCTTTCACGAGATAAGATATGTCGCCTGACGAGAAACCGTCGGTCAACTTCACCAGTCGGTTGATGTCGAGCTCCTCATGAGGGCGGTCGTTGAGTTCGAGGCGGAAGAGTTCATGACGTACCTTCTCATCGGGGAGGTCCACATATATAATCTCGTCCATGCGACCCTTGCGCATGATGGCCGGGTCGATGGCGTCGATACGGTTGGTGGTGGCGATGACATACACGCCCTTAGAAGCGCAGTTGTTGAGGCGGGTAAGAAATTCGGCCACCTCATCGTTGCGGTTGGAGGTGTCGCTGCCCGCTGCGCGGCTCGGCACAAGCGAGTCAAATTCCTCCAGCACGAGCAGCACACCGCTCTTCTCCTTCTTGGCCATGCGCTCGCACTTGGTGAAAAGGTCAGCTATCAGACCCTGCGTGCCGTGGATAAAGATGCTCCCGAGGTCGCCGGGGTTGACCGTGGCGTAGAGCAGACCGGTCTCCTCGGCCAACTTCTGGGAAATGAACGACTTGCCATTGCCC
The DNA here is from genome assembly GCA_964477665.1 of uncultured Staphylococcus sp. Lineage (GTDB taxonomy): Bacteria > Bacteroidota > Bacteroidia > Bacteroidales > Muribaculaceae > Duncaniella. The sequence continues at coordinate 11,771 of CAYZFG010000027.1, read as the reverse complement.
GGAGGGCCCCACAGCAGCAGGCCGTTGGGCGGCTCGATGCGGAACGTGCGGGCAAGGTCAGGATTCTTCACGATCGAAATGAAGTTGCGTGTCATCTTGGCCTTGATGTCGTCCATTCCGGCCACATCCTTAAATCCTCCACCCTTGCCGCGGGTGAAGTTTATCTTAAGCCTCGGCTCGCGGTCACGGTCACGGTCGCGCGACGAAGCTGCGAACTCGTCTTCGGCATCATCGCCATCAAAAGGATTATCTTTAGGTCGGGTGAATATAGGGGGAGGCCCCTCCTTGCCGGCTTTCTCCTCCACTTCAGGCTTGATAGCTTCGGGCACACGCATCCCCTTTTCCTTGATGATGCGGAGCAGAGCGCCGGTGAAATGTTCGAGCGACAGCGCGCGGCGGCGGGGAACATAGTTGACGTTGATATACAGCAGATTTTTCAGTTCGCCTAAAGCGTCGATTTCGGCAAACGTCTCCACCACCTTCAGGTAATCCTCGATAAACTCCTCGCGCGAGGCCGTAGCGGGATTTACACCGAGCTTGCGGGGATAATCGCGCTGAATCATCATGGTGAGGAGCATCGCCGCCGAGTAGATCCACGACTTGAAGCCCGGAGCTGCATCCTCGCGCGGGTCGAGAAGTTCGGGCGCGGTATATAGGAGCACCTCATTAGGCGCTTGCACATCCCACGCAGGAATGTATGGGGCAAACGGGTAATAATCATTACCCTCGGGCACTATAAAAATATGCTCGGGAGCGAGCGATGCAAGATAATAGCCGTCCTCGCCCAGCTGAGACATGCGCGAGGCCATGATGTCGTAGACGAGGGGGAGCGCCACGTTCCACGGCATGGGGCCGCTCTTGAGCACTTCCTTAATCGTGACCGCCTTCTCGGGCAACTGTATAGCCACGATGCGGAGCTCACCACCGGTGATGAGCATGTGGGGAGCGGCATACCATTTCCCCTCGGCCCGGTCGAGGCGCTCCATGATGGCTGAGGCCTCATCCTTATCTGTCGTAGCAAGGAGGAAGTAGCGGTCAGTGCTCCCTTCCTTTACACCGAGGTAACACTCCGTGAGGCCGGGAGCTATGCTTGCGGGCGCAGGTAGCAACTCCTGCGGCACGTAGCCATAGATATTTTCATTAAGATTTAAAAGCATACTCTACAAAATTACTTCTAAATTGTGTAACCTGCAAGAACTGTGCCTCAAAATTGTTAAAAAGCTAATGATTAACAAATGTTAACACTTGGGGGGGGGTAATTTGACGGATTATATATACTTTTGCGTGTCTTTTCACACGAGACACCAGTCAACACAGTAACTATAGGAAAAATATTTAAACCTTTTTTCTGCAGTTTTTCTTGACATAACGTCAAGTGACACACACACATAAACCTGCAAAAATAAGCCTTTAAATTTTTTAAACCTGCATCAGAAACCACATAAAAATGTACAAATTTTTAATTTGTTCTATGGCCGTGCTATCCGGGCTGCTCGCTTACGGTGAGGAGCCCGCCGATTCTGCCAAAGTGTATTTCAGAATCGGACACCGGCATTTTGATCCGGCATATCAGGGCAACGGTGCCGCGATGAGTCCGTTTGTCGACCACGTGAAGCAGGCCGACGCCGACGGCGGCATCGACCGCTTAGTGGTGAGAGCCTACGCCTCGCCCGACGGTGTAGACCGCGCCAACACTATCCTTACCCAAAACCGCTGCAAGGCCATCACCGCATATCTCGTGGAAGCTACCGGAGTGGACACATCGCTCATCGTGTCGCAGCCTGAAGGCGTGGCGTGGGGTGAACTCCGCCGCATGGTGGCAGCCGATCCCTCGGTGCCCTCGGGCGAGAAGGTGCTCGACATTCTTGACAATACTCCGCTGTGGGTCTTCGACAGCAATAATGTGCTCGTCGACGGCCGCAAGAAGCAGCTCATGGAACTCGACCATGGCAATCCTTACCGCTGGATGTATGATAACCTCTTTCCTCAGCTGCGAAACGCCGTCGCGGTATCGCTTTATCTTAAGGAAGAGCCGGCGGTAGTTGAGGAAGTGGCGGAAGTTGCGGAAATCTCAAAAGAGCCCGCCCGGCCGGAGGCTTCGGAATCTGCTTCTCAGGAATCAGCAGTGAGTGAGACCGTTGAGGAGGAGGAGCCTACCGTAGAGGAAGAGGCGGAGCATGAACCGGTGCATCGGTTTGCGCTAAAGACCAACATCCTTTACTGGGCAGCGCTAATGCCTAACCTCGAACTGGAGTGGCGCATCAATCCCCGCTGGTCGCTCGCCCTGGAAGGCAACGTGGCATGGTGGCACAAAAATTCCACCCACAAGTATTATGAGATAGCCATGATTTCACCCGAGGTGCGCTACCATCCTCTCATCAAGGGGCCGTGGCACGGCATGTATGTGGGTGCCTTCACCGGTGGCGGCTGGTATGACCTCGAAAACGGTGGCAAGGGCTACCGCGGCGAGGCAGGACTTGCCGGATTGTCAGTGGGTTATCAGTGGCCCATCGCCCGCTGCTGGTCGCTCGAAGCCGGCCTGGGCCTTGGCTACATGTATTCACGATATAAGGAATACATCCCCCACGATGACCACTATCTCTATCAACGCACAAAGTCACTTAACTACTTTGGCCCGCTCAAGGTGAAATTTGCCATCGCCTGGCGGTTCAACGACATCAACAAACCTAAGAAAGTCAACCCGACTCTATGAAAAGTACCAAGATATTGAGTATGGCAGCTGCGGGTCTACTGCTCGTAGTGATGTCATCTTGCCGAAAAGATTTGTGTTACAATCACTTCCGCACGGCGGCAGTGTCGCTCTCGTGGGAGCAGGAATGGGAGCGTGACTACGGTATGGCCCACGCGGCCAACTGGGACGAAGCTCTCCACGGCGTGACCTACGATGAAATGCGCCCTGACCTGCCATCGCTTGTAACCCTCGTGACGTATTCTGACGAAGCCTCACCCCGCGAAAACTTCCTCCCGATCGAGGGTGCCGACGTGGGTGTCGACGGTCTGTCAGGCACTTCGTTTCTGCTCTACAACAACGATACCGAGTTTATCGTGCTTTCTGACATGGCATCGCTTGCCGAGGCCCGCGCCGCTTCCACCTCCCGATCGCGCTCGACTATCGAATACATGGCTCAGGTGCATCCGGGCGTGCGCTCCACCAATCCGCCTGATGTGCTCTACGCCGCTTACGTGGACGAGGTGCCCTATATCGACCTCCACGAGTCGCGCCACCTGCCCGTGAAGATGCAGCCGCTGGTGTATACTTATATCGTCCGTTATGAATTTGACTACGGTATTCAGCATGTGTCGATAGCCCGAGGCGCGCTCGGAGGCATGGCCGAGTCAGTGTATCTGAAGACCGGTGCCACCTCGCCCGAGTCGTCGATTATCCTCTACGATTGCGATGTGAAGAATTACGGTTGCGAAGCCCGCGTGCGCACATTCGGCATCCCGGCGTTTCCCGACGAATATTATGGCCGCGCGGCCACCTCGCGAGCCGACGAGCCTTACACCCTCAATCTCGAACTCCGACTCAAGAACGGCAAGACGCTCCAGTTTAACTACGACATAGCCGACCAGATACTCGCCCAGCCCCGCGGCGGCGTGATAAAGGTGAGCGGCATACGTGTAGAGGACGAGGAAAACCTCTTCAACTCAGGATTTGACGTGGTAGTCGATGACTGGGGAGAGCATGAAGACATTGACCTGCCCATCGGCGGTCAGCAATAACCTGAAACACACACCACACACTATCACTTATCATAAGAATCAAATAATTCAATCAACTTTTTTAACCACCAATTTATTTAACACACAATGAAAAAATCGATCTTTTTCATGGCAGGTTGCGCAGTAGCACTCGCATCTTGCACCCAGACCGATGTTCTCGAAGAGGGCGTACAGTCCAGCGCCATCGGTTTCGAAAACGCAGTGAGCAAGGAATCCCGTGCTCTTACCAGCGGCGAAGGCGGCAATTTTGCCAAATTCTATGTATTCGGTTACTACACTCAGGCCACCGCTCCCAACAATCCCGTGAGCGTATTTGACGGCGAGGAAGTGACTCTTGCCGACGGTGCCTGGGGTTACTCCAACACCCGCTACTGGGTGCCCGATGCTACCTACCGCTTCTATGCCTACAGCTGTGAAAACGCCACTCCCACCGGTGCCGTAGTAGGTCTCAACATCGAAGGCTCCACCGTGCAGCAGCGTGCTCTCTCTATCAAGGGCTACACCACCCACAGCCACCACGATCTTATCTTCGCTACCAACGATGCAGGTATCGTAGGTAAGGAGACCGGCAATGCCAAGGTGCCTTTCACCTTCAAGCACATCCTCAGCAAGCTCAATGTGAAGTTTGACAGCGAATTTGCCACCGGTTATGACATCGAGGTATCTAAGGTAAGCATCCAGAATATCTATGACAAGGCTGACTACAATCCTTACGAAAACCCCACCTGGGGCAATGTAGCCAAGACCTCTACCAGCGATGTTAACCCCACTCAGATCAACCTCGCTCTTCTCGCAGGCAAGAATGTAGCCTCAGCTGCTGAAGATGCTGCCGACGAAAAGGTAGCCGTAACTGAAGACGGTTATGTAATTCCTCACGCTTACTCCACTACTCTCGTGCGTCTTCAGTTCACCATCGACGTGAAGCAGGGCGACGACGTAATGTTCTCACGTACCCTCACCGGTACCTGGAGCCCCAAGTGGGAAGAAGGCAAGGCTTATACTTACAATGTTAAGATCAACGGTACTGCCGCCGAGCTCGAACCTATCGTATTCGAGACCACCCAGAACATCGAAGGCTGGGGTGAAGGCGATACTTCGGAAGTAGAAATGAGCTTCTCAGCCAACTAATCCTCCGTAAGAATCCTAAGCTGATATTTTGCAGATGCGGCGCCGCAGGGCGCACTTGCGGCGCCGTCATCTTTCTCCTTATCCACACTTACCTCTTTCTCCTCCTGACTCTATAGACGATGCAACATACACTGAAATACATCATGCCGGCTGCGCTCCTTACCGGACTGCTTGCCGCTTGCACATCAGGGACGACCGACGGTGACGCCCCTTCTGCTGACTGTGCAGTGAAGTTCGAGGCCCGCGAGGCGTCGCGAGCTTCCGTCATCACCAATTCCACTCTCACCGCCAATCCATTTGCCGTATACGGCGATATGGTAAAGATTTCAGGAGCAGCGTCGACTGTCAAGATATTTGACGGTACCACCGTGACTTACTCAGGCGGCGCTTGGAGCTACGGTACACCTCAGTACTGGTTTCCCGGTTACACTTACTCGTTTGTAGCCCTCTGCCCGGCCGACGGCCTTCCTGACATTTCTTATGAAAACAATCGCATAGCGTTCACATATACACAGCCTGACTACGCATTAACTCCCGATATACTCGTGGCCACACACCGCCGCAGCTACACGAGCGGCACCACATCGGCTGTCTTCTTTCAGTTTCGCCACATCATGGCGCGCCTCAACTTCACGGCACAGGTTGACCCCAACGCCGAGTCGGGTATCGTGATCGAGAGCCTGAGATTAATCAACGTATTCAAGCAAGGCAATTATCAGACAGCGCCGGCTCCTCTGGGCACCGGCTCCGAGACCGATGACTTTGTCGACGGCTCATGGACGGTGACAGGTGATACCGGTGTGCTCTTTGAAAAGTCGTTTGCTGACCGTGTGCTCACTCCCGGCGAAACCCTTCAGCTCTTCAAGGCCGATGAGGACCCGCTCATAGTTATCCCCCAGCAAGTTACGAGCGATGTAAAGGTGGAAATCACTTACCATCACGGTAATGCACCCGCTACGAAAATCTACGCTTCGGCCAAGCTCTTCTCCATCGCCAATGCCTCTCACGGCGGTAAGTGGGATGCCGGTCTCTCTTACAACTACAGCTTCTCGCTCGGCGCCAACGACTTCGTGATCTACTCCGTACCCGAGGTGGAAAACTGGAAGGATGCCGAGGGCGGTAACTACGTAATCACTGACTAATCATCACACAGCAATATGAAGATCAATAGATTAATACATATATCAGCGGGCGCACTGCTCGGCCTCCTCGCCACAGGTTGTTCCGAGGCCGACGAGCCGGGTCTCACCCCTTCGGCCGAGGACTATATCCTCTTCAGCCGCCCGTGGATCAATCCTGACGCTACCGTGGGCGACTTCGCTACCGGTGGCTCGCGCGCCTCGCTCGCTACGGCAGTGGAGGAGTTTGACGTGTGGGGATATTGTGTGCCCCGCTCCGTGTCTAATTCCAATCAGCTCAATCAGGATGCAGCGCCTCTTGACTGGAACCGCAAGGCCAATTATTTCACCGCCGGCTCCGATGTCTTTACGAAAAATCGAGTGAAGGTCGACGGAAGTTTTACCGATTACAAATCATCCATAGACCTGCGAAGTTGGAACAGCGACGAGGAAGCGCGATACACATTCGTGGGAACATCGGTACACGATCCTTCGGTGGCTACCTTCACTATGGAAAAGTCAAGCGCAACGTCGACCTCGCCCCATGGCCCGCAGCTCACATTTACTTTGGGTGCCAACGGCTCGGCTCTTACTTCGCCGCTGGATTACACCAAGCAGCCCGACGCGCTCTTGGCCGCTACTTTTGACCACCAGAAGGCCGACGGACGCGTGCCTATGTCGTTTGCCCACATCATGGTGGGTCTCCGATTCAAGTTTCACAACTTTACTGACGATAAAGACCTCGTAATCACCAAGGTGACATTCTCAGGCGAATTTTACAAGCAGGTGATGGTCGACTTTTCAAGCGATAAACCTGATTTCACCGTCACCGGTGCTACATATAAGGGTACCTTTACACTGCTCGATAAGCCGCAGACTATCAGCGCGTCGTCGGCCGACCTTATGGGTACCGACACTCACCCCGTCACGCTTCTGCTACTGCCCAACCGTCACCCGGTACTTAACCCTGACGCGGGTCATGACAAGGAGCTCGTGCTCGGCAACAGCAAGACTATCTCAATCTCTTATCGCATAGGTGATAAGGAAAATACCTACACGCTCCCCAACTTTGAGCTCAACTATATCCCTCAGGAAAATTCACTCCACACAGCTCATTTCAATTTCGTGGGTGATAAGTTTGTGGTGCTGTTTCAGGCCGACAACAATACCCAGTGGGCCGACGGCTCTGATACTGAGGTGGACATAAAGTAATACCGTAACGCAATGAAATATATAGCCAATCTTTATACACGCGCCGCGCTGGCGCTCTCGATGGTGGCTGCGCTTGCATCGTGCAGCGACGAGTCACTGCTCCCTGACCCTGCGGCGAGCGGTGATGAGGGGTGCATCACTTTCCGATGCGCCGACATGATCGAGGTCTACAAGGGCAAAAACAATTTTGCCTCGCGCGCTGACCTTTCCAAGAATCAGGAGGAGAAGAAGGTGAACACGCTTCACGTGTTTTTCTTCGACCAGGAAAGCGGCGACCTGCTTGAATCAAATGTCTATGCCAATTTCCCCGCATATCAGAAAGTGACCAATATCTCGCTCCTGAAAGTGCCCACCGGCGATGGTATCGAAAACATTTTCGGCAGTACGGCTCAGGATAAGAAAGTGCGCATAGTCGCCATCGCCAATATCGACGCTACCGACGCTTGCGACAGCGCCGAGGATGCCGCCAATATGTTCTGCACCGAAAAATATAGCCCCGAGGGTGAGATACGTCAGGCCGGTCGCGAGGCCACCGGTGAGCGCTGGGTGATACACAACATCTCGCAACTGCGTGAGTGGGTATATTATCCCCGAGTGCGCATGGACAAGGGAGCTGCCAACGATATTTCCCGACTCCCCGCCGCCGGTATGCCCATGATAGGCGAGCTTGACGTGGACCTCTCGGAGAAGCCTGTGGGCGAGCAGTATATAGTCAACATGATTGCCCTGATGGCTAAGATCAACGTTTCGGTGACGCTCGATCCCAAGCAGTCGACCAAGGATTTCCCCGTGCTGAAGATTACGGAGTACGGTGTGAAAAACATGCCTCTGGCTGTACCTTTCACCCAGTGTGACGGCCACCTTAAGGAAGGAAAAAGCGCCGTTAAGCCAGAGAGTTACAAGGAGTATGTGGATACTTACAATGTGACCAACGCACCTATGTATCACAATGACGGAACAGCGTGTCCTGAGGACCGCGAGTTTAATCCCGTCGACAAGGATTTCGTGCAGGGTGTGCATGAGTATACCACTTCGGCCGGACTTCCCATGACCATCAACAAGGACTCCGAACCGGTGACTTTCTCTTACTATACCTACGAGAATATCCAGCTTCCCAATTATACTGCCAAGCGCCCCAACGGTGTGAACGAAGACACTGACGCCTTTGACAGCAATTTCAACTTCAAACGTCCCACGGGTCTTAAAAACGATGCTGACCTCCAGCGCTGGAAACCTACCATCGCTTACGAAAGTTGCGCCTCGGCTCTCATACTCAAGGGCGAATATACCACTGACCAGGAGCTTACCTATAAGGCTCAGTTTACTATCTACATAGGTGGCGACACGCAGCAAGATAAGACCGCTGCCGATTATGAAATCACTTCTGACGAGGATGCCAATTTCCGCAACTTCAAGGTGAAGCGAAACCATCAGTACAACAACAATATCGTAATCCACGGTCTTGACTACGTGCGCAATACCAGTGACCGCGTGTATACATTCGACGGACGTGTAAATGTGGTGACTGACAACCCCCTATATCTCTCTATTATCAACGAGCGCATGGTCGACGCTCACGCCACCGCCCTCCCCATGGATATCTGGATTACCAATACCGATGATGCGTGGATCGACGGCGATATAACCTTTACTATACTCGACCGCGATAATGAGAAGAGCGGTAAGTGGATACGCATGCAATATGTGGATGCCGCTACCATGGCACACGGACGCTTGATCAACGGTGTGCAGGTAGCTTATGCTCCCGGAACCGGATGTTACGATTATTTCGCTTACGACCTTGTGACCAATACTCTCGCAAATAACTATGAGGTGAAAGTGCCGGCCGCCACCGGCAATCGCTCCCGCATATACTTCTATATCGACGAGAATGTGCCCACCTCTAATAGTCAGACCGATTACGGACCCCGAAGTTATGAAGTAGAGATTGTATACGATGTCGTTACGAAAGACGGGACACGCGATCATCGCCGTCGCACACTCGACATCGACCAGGCCGCCCTGCTTAAGGTTGAAGGTTGGCACTCTTCAGACAACGATGTTCCCGCTACATGGATGGAGTATTATGAAGAGTATCTCGAACACTATGACCCCCTTGACCGCCACGAGCAGCCGGGTGAATTATACGAAGGTCTTCATTGGGGACTGAATGGTGTAAACTGCTCCTACAACCTATTTACCAATCCTAACGGTTACGTAAATCCCGAAAGCCGATATGATGCAAGCCAGATTTATACGAAAACTTCCGCTTTCGGAATGACCCAGTGGGCTATAAACAGAAGTGATACGCAACCCATCACTACTGTCAAGCTGTTTAATGACAGCGCACCTGCCTCAGCTTTCCACTATTGCTATGGTAAAAACAAGCGCGAGGCAAACGGAAATGTGCATCTTGAAACCTCAACACGTGGATGGTATATGCCCGGTATCCGCGAGCTTGAGCAAGGATTGACTACGTATTACGAGTTATTCAATGAATTCAAGGATAATAAGTATTGGTCAGCAGCTGCGGCCGACGGAAGTAATAACCATGCACGTGCAACCGGTGTGGAAGTTACTTCATCCGGAACAAAATATCTGGAAAGTAAGAATTCTAATGACCCGGGATTTGTGGCGCGTACAGGTGTAGCCCTGCGCATCCGAGCATTTTACCGGGTGGATTAATGATACGTTTCCTTCGGCATAAAAAATCGGGGGCAATGTAAAAATAAGTTGTTAAAAACACGTTCTCCAGTAGGGACGCTCCATGGAGCGTCCGGCGGCGACAACGGCGATAAATGGTGCGCTACGTATTGGTTCTCAATAAGTTACCATATTGCTCCGCCGGACGCTCCATGGAGCGTCCCTACAATTATTGCATATATAACACCCTGATAATTAGTACTTTCGGCGCTAATTATCAGGGTTGAAAAGATTCAGTAATTATTCAGCTGCGGGTGCGGGTGCGGGGGCTACCACGGGTGCGGGAGCGGGAGCGGGAGCGGGGAACTTGGCTTCCCAACCGAGGGCGCTGGCACCGAGGATAGCAGCGTCGGCTTCCTTCAGCTCCGAGGGAAGGATCTTGACCTTACCCTTGAAGGCGGGGAACATGTTGCGCTCCATCGACTCGCGGATAGGCTTCATGAGCATCTCACCGCTCTTGGCAAGTCCGCCGAAGAGGATGATGGCTTCGGGCGACGAGAAGACGGTAAAGTCAGCAAACGCCTCGCCGAGCATGTTGCCCGTAAACTGGAAGATTTCCTTTGCCAGAGGATCGCCTGCTGTAGCGGCGTCATATACATCTTTGGAAGTGATCTGGTCCAGAGGTATATCGCGGAGCTTGGAATCGTCGTTGCGAATTTCGAGGAACTCTCGGGCTGTGCGAGCCACGCCCGATGCCGAGCAGTAGGCTTCGAGACAGCCGGTGCGACCGCAGCCGCAGAGACGGCCATTGTTGCGCTTCATGATCACGTGGCCGAGCTCGCCGGCAAAACCGTCGTGTCCGTATACTACCTGACCGTTGATCACGATACCCGAGCCTACGCCGGTGCCGAGGGTGATCATGATGAAGTTTTTCAAGCCACGGGCAGCGCCGTAGGTCATCTCGCCGATAGCGGCGGCGTTGGCATCGTTGGTGATAGCCACGGGGATGCCGAACTTCTCGCTAACGAGCTGAGCCAGCGGCAGGGGAGTGGGCCATGGAATGTTGACAAGGCGCTCGATCATGCCGGTGTAGTAGTTGGCATTAGGCGCGCCTATGCCTATACCGTGGATTTTGTCGACGGCATTGTGGGCTTCGAGCAGGCGCATGATGGCTTTGTAAAGCACGTCGATGTACTCGTGGACGTCTGCATACTGCTGGGTCTTGATGGAGGAACTTGCGATGACTACACCGCGGGCGTCGACGATACCGAATACAGTGTTGGTACCGCCTATGTCGATACCCACTACGTAGGGTTTGTTCATGAGAGTCATAGTTTAAGTTTGATATGATTTCTGATAAGAAGATGTACAAAGATAGTAATTTAACATTATATTTCCGCGGCAAGATTAAAAAAAGCGATTAAAAAAGGTGAAAATCGCTCATGGCAAGGCAAAAAATTGCTAACTTTGTCGACCCGAGTGCAAAACTGACAAGAAATCAATCAAAAATGAACATAAAATCTATCGCCATGGCCGCGTGTGCCCTGTGGGGAGCATCGGCAATATCAACGGATGCCGCCGTACCGAGCGGATATTACACAACATGTGAAAACAAGTCGGGCGCAGCGCTTCTTACCGCCCTCAATCAGAAAATTTCGTCGCATACCACCGTAAGCTACGCCGGTCTGTGGGACCTCTACAAGTCGTCGGACGTGAAGCCCAACGGCAAGATATGGGATATGTATTCAACCAAGGAGTGGAATACGGGCGAGAAATGCGGCAACTACAGCTATGTGGGCGACTGCTACAATCGCGAGCACTCGATGCCCAAGAGCTGGTTTAATGACGCGTCGCCTATGTACAGCGATGCCTTCCATCTTTATCCTACCGACGGCAAGGTCAACGGCCAGCGCAGCAACTACCCCT
>CAYZFG010000026.1:0-31267 GCA_964477665.1 uncultured Staphylococcus sp. | reverse complement strand
CGTAATCGCCACCGAAGCATAACCCGCTACCCTATACTCCCCGACAGGGCGCCCCACCCGGAGCGCCCTGTTGGCATATAAGAACTATTCAAAATTCCTTAAATTTAATGATAAATTATATGATTATTCTATGAAAAATTTGTAAAATCGAATAAATTAGTCTATTTTTGTATGTAAAATCTCCCGTAAACCTTTACTGAAATTACATAACCTACTGATATGCAGCATTTTACCCCCCCCCATATATTGGGCTAAATGCCTCTATGGCCGAGCTTGTGAAAAGTTTAGCCATACGCTCATAGTAGAATTATCTTCAGCCTTAAGGCTAAGCAGCAGTTTTTGTTTACCCCATAAATTAAGGAACACCCGAGAGAAGTACGGTACAGATGTATCGTACCGTCATCGCGTGTAGTTACCTGTACCTTAAGCCAACAATATATTAAAATTATAACAATATAAAAAACTAAGATCATGGACGAAACTTATGTACCAGGCTTGAATAGTAAGAAACAGCAGCAGCCGGTTCAAGAATCAATGGAAATGACTCAGACAATAAAGGGTGCGAATCTTGGAGAGGATTCGGAAACGCCTGTCGTGGGATTTCTATATTCACTTTCACGCGGTGGAGAACCTGAATGGTGGCCTCTTCATATCGGGCAGAATAAAATCGGAAAATCAGCGGAAATGGATATCTGTCTTTCAGAGCGGTCTATTTCTTCCCACCATGCCAACATTAATCTAAAGCGTCTACGCCGTAAAGGGAATGCTCTGGCAGCAAGTATAGTGGATGTAGGCTCAAAAACGGGAATTATTCTTAATGAGGAAGAACTCGACTATGAGCCACGCACTTTAAAGAATGAAGATATAGTAACTTTCGGATTAAACTATAAATGTGTGGTCATCCTTATCGATCCTACTAAATATGGATTAGAGGAAGCAGAAGAATTTACCCCAACTGCCACTGTCCGCAAAGCCAATAAATCCATAGACTTCAGTGAGGCTGTTGAAGAAGATCCGTTCAGCGGTCTCGATTCCGGGAGCACTGACACGATGAAGTACGACCCGAATGCTACCGTAAGTATAAATGGAGGCGGTGGCATAGACCTCAGCGGTGGAGGAACTAAAATATTATAATGAAACCATTCCTTGAAGCGTGCCGGCAGTCTCCTGTCGGCCGATTCAAGGAGGTACCTTTTAATTTCCGACTTTGAGAATTAATCTTTTGTCATCAGCACGATGTCGATAGTAACAATAATAGACGATACTGACAAACGCTACCATTACCTTGTGGACAGGCAACTTCCTCCTATAGGTAAGGGAGGTATGGGCACAGTCTATCGAGGGTTAAGGGTAGATACCCAGAACCCTGAAGAGAGGCGTCCTATTGCAATAAAATTTCTCCATGATAATATTGAGGGCAGTGATCAGATAATTCCACGTGAAAGACGCACGGCCAACTTGAAAATCCTGCACGAAAATGTAGTGGAGATGATGGGTTTTGTAACAATGACTGTCCAGACAGGAGACACTACACGTAAACGCTATTTTGTGGTCAGTGAGCTCCTTAATGGCGTGAGCCTACTGAATCTCGTAAAAGGATACACGAATGATTTGAGCGGCAAACCGTTTGAATACGCTCAGATGATGTTGCAGCGTTTCCGTCTTGACAGGCATCTGTTCGTTACCGAAATCGTTGTAAATGTCCTGAAGGGATTGAAAGTTATACATGAAGCAGGTTATATTCATAGGGATATTGATCCGAGTAACGTGATGCTTACAGCGGATGGAAAGATCAAGATTATTGATTTCGGTATTTCTAAAAAGATTGACTCCGGCGGAAATACAGACCCTTCGCTTACCATGGCCGGAACAGGCATAGGGAAAGCCGTCTATGCAAGTCCGGAGGTGCTTTCGGGTCAGCTTGACGCACAGAATGCTTCATCTGATTTATACTCGGTGGGTATTATGATATATGCGTTGGCCGTTGGACATCTTCCTTTCAGTGGCTCAAGCACTGAAATAATGATTCAAAAAGTTCAGAGGCCGCTGCCTGTAGATGATATAACCGACAAATCTTTACGCAAAATAGTACGAAAAGCTACTGTTACCAATCAAAATAAACGATACCGTAATGCCTCAGAATTTATAGATGACCTTAACTCTGATGATTCAGGCGTACTTGCCAGGCCTTGGATTTGGGGTGGAATAATAGCCGCTGTTATGGCAATATTGGGAATTATCGCCCTCATAATCTTATAATAACTCTGATGCTGTATCAGTACAACGAATTTTTAACGTTGAACCAATTATTATGGAAAAACGCAGTTATAAAGGTTTAACTTTGCAATTAGTGCTTTTTATAAGCCTGCTTATTGTTGGAGCGGGTGCCATTTCGGCGCAAACCGCATCCATTACTCACACGGTACATTCTTCAAAGACCGCACCTATTGTGGACAATACAATATGCATGATAGCGGGGAGCGGTTACGTAGATTATAACATTGAACTCAATGAGTCAGTGCGAGAAATAAAAGAATCGTACTGGATTGTGAATGGTCAGCGCAATGAAGCCGCTTATACCTTAGAGGGAAGCAACGTCAGGTTTAATCCGTATAGATTTACCCCTGAAGCAGCAGGAAGTTTCTCTGCGCCGGCAGCTTATATAGTTTATGTCCCGCAACATGAAGAAGGCGTAATCCCTGATGATGTTATAGTAGAGGTAAGCGGTACTCCGGTCACTGTTTATGCCGATCCGTCTACATCTCTGAAAGTCGATCCGGCACCGGTGGTGTTTGAAAACACACCTATGAGTTTTAGAGTTGAATCTGCCGGAGGTAATCCTGACGGATGGGAGTATTCTTTCTCCGGTTCGGAATCAGCTACCGGAAATCAAGCATTTGCTTCAGCTAATTTATCGTTCAATTCTCAAGCGCCTTCAGTAGTTATTAAGAATGTGGCTCCTGATGGATCTTCGTTATGGCTTAATGAAAACAAATCATTCGGGGTTACGGTATATTCAACCCCTGAAGTTACATTGGTGACTCCGGAACGTACTGAATATATTCCCGGAGAGATTATTAACCTTCGTGCTACGGTGCAGGGAGGGGATCCTTCTGCATGGACTTATTCTTGGACCGTAAATGGAACGGTCGCAGGTGGTAACACTCCGACATTCAATTATACTACGGTTAATACGGGAAGTACAGCTGCCGGGAATGTTATCGAGCTTACTGCCACAAATTCACCGTCAGGAATAGATTCGCCCAAAGTCATAAAGCAATCGTTTTCGTTTACTACATTTCCCACTCCCTCTTTTTCGGGCCTTTCAGAGCATCCTACTGCAGCCTTCAGTAATGATGAGTTGAATGTGAAATTTTCAGTCTCCGGTGGTAATCCTGACGGATGGAAATATACACTCTCGGAAAATGGGGTTGCAATTCGTACGTCAGATATTGTTCCCGGACAGGAACAGACGCTGAATCTCGGTGTAGGTAATGTGTCTTCAGCTTACTCGTCAGTCTACACAGTTGAAGTCGTCAATACTTATGGTGGCTTGACCTTTGGTGATTCCGGGACTACTACAATCTCCTATTATCCTACTCCTTCTGCAACTATTAGTGGTCTCGCCGCTACCGATTATTTCTCCGGTGATGAAATACAAGTTTATGTGACACCGTCGGGTGGCGATGAATCATCCTGGTCTTACTCATGGACTTTAGACGGACGTCAGACGGGTACCAACTCAACGACTCAGAATTTTACACTGACCAATGGCGGAACCTCGGTGCAGCCAGTGACAATCAACTGCGTGGCAGTAAATGCTCCCGGAGGTATCGGTACCCCCGCATCCATCTCCCTCTCACTTGTCCCTAATGTATATCCTTTACCCGTTGTGGGGGAGATTTCATTGCCATTCTCCTCTGTTTTCTCCGGCACAGAAATAAGACTGGAACCGGAAATCAGTGGAGGCGATCCATCAGCATGGACATTTACGTGGTATGATAATAACACACAGATTAGTGATACCGGGTCTGCTCATACATATACAGCTATTAATAACACGTCGACACCTATCACACATACTCTGCGCGTAGTAGCGGTTAATACTCTCGACTCCGGTTCCAAAGAGTTTGAACGTGAGGTGACCGTTACAGTATGGCCATCACCTGTGGCTGATATTGTGACACCCACACCCGTTGAATATTTCTCGGGTGATGAGGTGTCATTATCGATCACCACGCAAGGCGGCGATCCCACCGCGTGGACATATCAGTGGAGTGAGGACGGTGCAACACTTTCGTCGACCTCATCGACTCTGAACCATACATACAGCAATACCGGAACTTCAGCAGTCACGAAGACGATAACCTGCGTGGCTACGAATGCCCCTGCCGGAATCTCGGCCTCTCAGTCCAAGACTATGACTTACACGGTGACCGTCTATCCGGCCCCGGCGCTTTCAAGCCTGACGGTCCCTTATACGTCAGTATTCAATGGCGCTGAAGTGCAGTTAGAAGCCAAGACCATAGGAGGTAACCCTGATGGTTGGACTTATGAGTGGTTTGACAACGGCACATCCATCGGAACAAATATCACTACACTTAACTATTCAGCACTGAATACCGGTTCTGCCCCGGCCACTCACCGTCTCTCAGTAAAGGTATCTAATACTATAGATTCAGGAGTGAAGGAATTTGAGAGTGAAGTGACTGTTACAGTATGGCCTACTCCTGTAGCTGATATTGTGACACCCACACCGGTTGAGTATTTCTCGGGTGATGAGGTATCATTATCGATCACCACGCAAGGCGGCGATCCCACCGCGTGGACATATCAGTGGAGTGAGGACGGTGCAACACTTTCGTCGACCTCATCGACTCTGAACCATACATACAGCAATACCGGAACTTCAGCAGTCACGAAGACGATAACCTGCGTGGCTACGAATACTCCTGCCGGAATCTCGGCACCTCAGTCCAAGACTATGACTTACACGGTGACTGTCTATCCGGCTCCGGTGCTTACAAACTTGACTCTTCCGTATACTGCAGTGTTCAGTGGTACAGAAGTTAAGCTGACCGCTAATACTTCGGGTGGTAATCCCGACGGATGGGTTTACGAGTGGTCAGATAACGATACTCCTCTCGTGGGAGCAACCTCATCGGAACTCATTTATAAGGCAGAAAATCTTAATGCCGATGCTTCAGTGCATAAGCTGGCAGTCAAAGCCACTAATACGATAGAATCCGGAACTCAGGAATTGTCAAGTGATTTCACAATTACGATATATCCTGCGCGTACTGCGACGCTCCTGACTCCTGATGTCAATGAATGGTTCAATGACCGTACATTTGATTTATCATGGGATATCACCGGCGGAGCACCGGCTGACAGATCTTATTCATGGCAAATAGTGTCACCTGCAGCTGAAGACCTTGGGGCAAATTCACAGTTACAATATTATACGGTAAATGAAGGAAATGAAGGAATTAATTTCACTCTCCGGGCCGAAGTAACCGATGCCCCTGCGGGCATTGATAAGCCGGCTGTGACTATACAGGAGTATATCTTCACCGTATATCCTACGCCTCAGATAGCAACGTTGGTTTCAAATTTCAGTACAGTTTTCAGTGGCTCTAATGTGGATTTGGCTGCCACAGTCTCAGGAGGAAAAATTTCTGCGTGGAATTACCGGTGGCAACAAAACGGTACTCCTTTAGATGGCGTGGAAACTCTTGCTCTTACCCGTACGCTCAACAATGCCGGTCCCGGAATGAATACCGAAAAGTTTATACTTTCGGCTTCCAATACGGTGGGCAACGAGACTGTATCGATAAGTAAAGAAATCACTGTGGATGTATGGCCTGTACCTACTGCTGAGATTGTTTCCCCCGAGCGTATCGAGTGGTTCTCGGGTGAGAATATTCCCATGAGTGTATCAACGGCCGGAGGTGACCCTGATAGTTGGAATATCACCTGGACATATAGAGGTGAGACTTATCAAGGCGCTGAGCATACTTTTGTGCCGATAAATGACACGGTTGAGGCTTCATCTGAGACCATCAAAGTGACTGCTGTAAATGCGCCTGAGAATATCAACGCACCTTATTCAGTCACCTTTGAATACACCTTTACACTCTATCCCGAGCCCGGTATTCACAATCCGGTGCAGAACGGAGAGTCGATATTTGATGGTGAAAATATCAGGATGCAGATAACTGCAGTAGGTGGTAAGCGCGATGGCTGGAGCTACCGATGGACTCGCGACGGTAACCCTGTGGAGAACAATTCTGACGTACTTGAACAAACATTGACTCTCTCAGGCCATACTGCCGAGACCTTTAAGTATGAAGTGACGGCGACAAATGAATTTGAAGATGTATCGAGAAGCTTTACTCATACATTTGATGTCACGGTATGGCCTTCACCCACGGCTTCGTTGATCTCGCCAGAGAGAAATGCATGGTTTGTCGAAGAGTCTGTTCCGCTTAATGTAAACGTGGATGGAGGTGATGCTTCTGCATGGTCCTACCAATGGTTTATTGACAATGAATTAGCCGAAAGCAGTGAAGCGGCATTTGATTTTGTGCCTGCATCAGCTCCTACCGGCGGAAAAACAAGTATAGTAAAGGTTGTGGCTACCAATGCTCCGGAAGGTATTGCCAATGCCTACACATATTCGGCCGAGTATTCATGCACAGTGTATCCGCGTCCTTATATCACACATGAAGCGAAGTATGATAATCAAGTGATCTTCGGAGGTAATCAGGTAACGGTTGCTGTTGAGGAACACGACGGCTATCCTGATGGATGGAGTGTGTCATGGACCCGCAACGGCGAGCCCTTTGGCGATAACTCAGTGTCACTTACCGATTCGCCCGTCAATACCGGTACGGAAGTAATGGTATATACCTATGCCATTGATTTGGTCAATACTCTTTACGATACGTCTATAAGCATGCGTCAGGAGTTTGAGGTGAAAGTATGGCCTACACCTTCAGCTGAATTTGGCAATGTGTTACCTTCCAATGTTCTCTCAGGAGACGAAATCACCGCTATGGTCAGCCCGACAGGAGGTGATCCTTCCCGATGGACTTATGTATGGTATCTGAATGGGAATGAGGTTACCCAAGCTGTAGGAAGAATATTTACAACCGCAGCTCTCAATACGGGTGATCAGAGCATTGTCAACAACATCTCCGTTACTGCAAAGAACGCTCCCGAAAATATCGATATGCCTTATTCGGTAGAGCTATCCTATGATTACACGGTATGGCCCGCACCTACAAGTGTAAGTATTGCTGACGAAAACATCACCGTAGTAAGCGGTACGCAAGTAAGAATAGGAGCCGATATTTTTGGTGGACAAAACGGTGAGTGGACTTTTGAGTGGAAGCTCAATGGTTCGCCGATGGGAAATAACACTTCTTCTTATTATAGTTTTGCCGCTTCTAACAACGCTACCTCCGTCCACACTGACGTGTATACCGTTACTATCACCAATAAGGTTGAGGGCGAAGTGAGATACGATAAATCATATACTTATAATGTTGACATTTATCCTCAGCCTGTGATCTCGACCGCTGCAACTGACTTTGAAGCTTACTATGGCAACGATGTTAATATTGTCCTTATCCCCTTGTATGGTTATCCTCAAGGATGGAAATATGAATGGTCGGCAGACTTACCCGATCAAGAATCGGTGGTTTACACCGTGCCTCAGTCATCTGACGTGGATAAGGAATATATCGTGACATTAAAGGTTACCAATGGTTTTGCTGACGAAATATGGCTGTCAGAAGACTTTACATTCAAGGTTCACGGATGGTCTCGTGGTGAAATTAGAGCCAATACTGAACTTCAAAGTGACTATAACGGTAATCTTTCGACTGAACTGTCCACAGTACAGACCGGTGGTTACACTGCCGGCTGGACTTACCGATGGTCTCTTAATGGTCAATACCTCCTTGATGGTATACCCTCGCTGGAGGTTACGGAAACCAACTACGGTGATGATGCCGAGGACTTCCACTGGGAACTTGAAGCAACCAACACCTTAGGCGGTATCATAGGCTCGCAGACTGTCATAACGTTTGACACCCGAGTATGGCCTGTGATCAATGCTCCTGACAATTTCGCTCTGTCCACTCTTAATATTACATCAGGTGGTACAGTGGTGCTGAGTGTTGTCCCCGAAAAAGCTACAGGCGGATATAATAATCAATGGCTGTATACATGGACTGTTGGCGGTAAAGACCTGGGAGTGAATTCTCCTACCGTTACCTATACACCTCAGACTGATAAACCGGAGATGGACGTAACAGAGATTCCCGTCTCAATGCATCTGGTCAATGCCGGACCTTACGGCGCCAACTGGTTTGACCAAGTATATCCCACGCAGACGCTGAAGGTGTTCAGCCGTCCTGAAACTCCCACTCAACTTTTGCGGAAAGGTGACGGCTCTACTTGTACTCTCATCGCAATGACTGAGCTGACTGACGCAGCGCTTTCGATGGCTGATTACAGATTTGTCTTCGGCTATACTGATGCTTCCGGCAATGAAGTGACCATGCCCGAAACGGCTGATCGTTTTTACCGCTTTGCACGCGACGTCTACAATAATGCTTCCTTAGATTTCTGGGTGTATGCACAGTGGCACTACAGCAATGGCGCCGTTGTGACAAGCCGACGCCGACATCTGTCAGGAGCAATCGACGAATTCAATGGCACAAGTTTTGACGCTGCAGGTCGTGGTGATCATTCGACCCTCGCTGATGTCATGGTCAATGATGATGACATCTACATTGATTCGCGAGGCTTTAAGGTGCAGCTCTCCACTCCGGCTGAAGCTACAGTTCGCATCTTGAATACTGCCGGCACTGTTGTGTTCAACAAGCATTATGCTGCTGCCGACAGTTTCTATGAGAGCTTTGCCTGCGACAAGTTGGCAACCGGTGTATATATAGTGATTGTCGAAGCAGGTGATATGGTAAAAATCAAGAAAGCAGTCATAAAATAATTAAGTGCCGCACATCATGAAACGCATTACAATACATATCTTGGTACTCATGTTGCTGACACCATGGGTGCTTGCACAAGCTGAGTTGCCCTCTAATACGCAGCAGCGCCGTGTTAACCTCAATTCGCTCCGTATTCTGGAAATATACGAGAATTATTCCAATCTCTTCAACGACGAAGCCGAGGAAAATTTTCGATACATATTTCAGAATGACAGCATGCAGATTTTCAATGATCTGCCCGGTCTTGCAGTGGAGGAGACGCTTCCCATCGACCGATATATAGAACTCGCGCGCGGGCAGCGAGGATTACTCGTTTCCCTTGCCAATGTACGAGGTGGGAAAATCGAAGATGCCGGCGATAAATGGATTGTGCCGATAAAGTTTGACAAAGAGATCAGGTTTATCACTCCCAACGGTGCTATCATTTCAAGTGCTGACTATTACGATGGGAAACTCTACAACATGGAAGCCCTCGTAGAAGTGGATAAGGATACTTACGAAACCCATATCCGATCATTGGAAGGTAAGATCGACAGCCGTAAGCCGCGTCTTGCACCGGGATTTCTTATTGCTTACAAGAATGATCCGCGTGATGAGAACGTGCTCAATTCCGGTAGGAAACTTGAGTTCAACAAGCATGGTCAGGCTTTTATTTATGATCCTGTCAATCTTACTTATGCCGATGATGACATGAATATGAAGGTGAAAACCACCGGAACGGGCGATGACCGTAAGTTTTCTTTCGAGTACCATCCTATGAGATGGCGCGTACGGCCCAATTATGAGCTTACCTTGGGCTCCTTCTATAATGTCGATGCAGCATCGGGTATTGAAAGCTCCGCCTCAGGTATGAGCCTCGGAGTCGATGTGGGTTATGTCATTCCTTCCCGCAGCAAATTCAAGATCGGTATCTTCACCGGAGTGGGATTCTCTTCCGGCAAGCTCAGCCTCTCGGCAGCTGACATAAACTATAATTACGAGGCTCCCGGCAGTGCTGATATGGACGGTGATACCTATATCAGGTATTATGAACTTACAGGTGCTTCGCAATCTGTCAAGCTCTCACATATTACAGTGCCGTTATATGTCGACCTTGAATATCGTATCAATCAGCGTATTTCAATCTTTGCCGATCTGGGACTCAAAGCTTATTTCAACTCAGGCTCTAAGATTGACAAGTTCTCGACCGACGTATACAGCTATGGCGTGTATCCGCAGTACGGTGATCTCATGATGAACGAGACCTGGCTGAATGATTTCGGAAATACTTCGCTCGCGCTTGGAGATGTGAGAGCTGCCGGTCCGTTCAAGAGTTTCTCGGCTGATATTATGGCCGGAATCGGTGCGAGGGTGAAAATCTATGGTCCCCTGTCCCTTGATCTTACTCTGATGTATGCAGCTCCGGTAATCAACCGTCTGGAGACAAAAGAGTTGCAAGCGTTACCCGCCGGACGTGTCAGTCAGGCTGAAATTCCTGTGCAGTATACTGTCTCTACCGGACAGACGGTAGAAAATACCTTACTTGATTATTGCAAGATAAAAAGCAATCCCCTTAAGTTGAAAATCGGTCTAACCTATAAGTTTTGATAATTCATATTCATAGAAGTAATGGAAAAGAAATTTAAATGTCAGTCATGCGGACAGTCGTTTATCGGTGACACCTCCAGATACGTCACTTGTCCCAACTGTAAATCTGATAATGTATCACTCGATAATGACCGGGGTAAAATATATAAATATTGCCTCATAGCGCTCGGTGCGATCGCTCTCGTAGTCCTTGTAGTATTTGCTGTAAAGGCATTCATGGACCGTCCGTCGCAAGAGGAGGTGGATACTACTGAATTGACTCCGGACACCCCCGAAACTGATGATTCAGGCGTTTCGGCACAAGAAGTCGAGGCCGTACAAGGAAATATGGCTCCCGAGATCGTATTTGAGAGCGCTGCTCAGCCTAAATACGATGCCGCTACCGAGACTTATAGCCTCACCGTAAAGGCTAAGATGATGGGTGATAATTCCGGTAAGTATAAGATTCTCTATACCCTTACCACGCTTAACGAGGTGGAAATTGCCAAGAGCGATGACGGAAAGTTTACCCGCATACCTCCCATAGCTGACAAATCTAATCCTGACTGCAGCTATATAGTTTTTGCTCAGGCTCTACTTGACGGCAAGCCTGTAGAGAACGGTAAGATTTCTAAAGTCGTTGCCGGCTTCGTGGTAGTACCCAAGGCTGCTTCAGTGCCTAAGCTCACAGTCGCTCAGGTGCAGGCACTGATTGACAGGAAAGCCGGAGCGGCCGAACTTAATTCCAATCCGTCGCTGGCTCATCCTTGCGCCGTGCGCTGCCAGGGGACAATGGATAATGCCGCTTCTGTCAAGAGTCTCAATAAGCTTATCGAGCGACTGGATATGGACGACGATATGTCGGCTAAAGTCGTGTCGCTGGAGTATGACGAGGTAGGCAGAGTAAAGTGTGTAGTCTTTACACCTGTATTTAAGTAATCACCCGTTTTAATCAAGTTGACGTTATGCAAATCAAGCATATTTTATTGACGGTAATAGCGCTGCTGCTGACCGCATCTACGGGCGCCTCCCGAAATATCACTGTGGTCTATATTGCCCATGATGTGGATACTCCGGTTGAAAAGCTCATGAGTAAACTTGAACGTTATCATGACCAAATCGGTGCTGATGACGATGAAATGAACAACCGAACGATTCTGTATATGTCATCTGGAAGCAATCCAATAATATCAGACATGAAGAGTGGTAATACTGACGAAGAAAATTACGAGCGTGTGATGCGTGAATTTGAACGTAATTATCACGATGTGGATGGCGAATATGATGCCGAGAAATTCATCGAGCTTTTCACCAACGACGACTTTCTCTCGTCAACCGGAGAACTTGATGTAAATGACATTACTTTTGAGTTTTATGTTACCCCATCATTTTGGAAAGGAAATCAAAACCAAAAATTCATTGCTTCACTTTTCTATGCCTTTGGTTTGGAGAGATTTACCGATCCGAAGAGTCCTCAGTTTACGCGAGATCTGAGTTTTACGGTTTATTTCCCTTCAATGGAAGATGTACGTGAAAGTAAAGGAGTAGATAATATGCCGTTTGGAATACGTAATCTAAACGACATCAACTCTCTTGTAGGTCCTATGGGATTCATAGGATCTTACGATTAATCCCTATATTCATTAAGATTAAATCATTTAACATGAAATCAATAATAAACATATTGACAATATCATTCTGCCTATTATTTTCATTCAAGGACGCATGTGCAGATGCATCCCTTCCGCCGAAAGTTGAAGCTTTTACTCCGTCAGTTGTATTAAAGCAGCTCGTCTTTGAGTCTGAACTGGAGGACATGATTAAAAAAGGCGATTGGGGGCAGAAGAAGGAACCTCGCGAGAAGAAGCATTGGGTAGTTTATAGCGACCGTGATAAGAACACTACTTATCGTTCCCCTGATACATCTTCTCCAATGGGTGAACTTTCGTTCAACGAGCAGGTAACTATTGCAAAAATACAAAATGGATTTGCATTAGTTTATACTGATCCCAAATTTACTACATGGCCTGCTTATAGTGAAAAAGCGGTATCCAAAGGTTGGGTACCTATGGAGAATCTCCTCCTTTGGGAATCTTGTCCTGCGGATGAGAAAGGTATTTATCAAAAGGCTCTTTTGGCTGCGGATCTCGAATCAAATAGCACATCAAAACATATTGGAGGAAAGTTCACAAATCCGTCTTTGCTAACAGGTAAACAACCTATTAAGACAGATATGACATTTTACTATGTCATGAAAACCGACAAAGCTACCGGTTTGAGACTTCTTGCTAGTCAATCACGCATGGATGGAAATTCATCCAAGGTTTTATATGGATGGGTTGATCGAGGAAATTATGTGCCTTGGAATCAGCGCTCATGTTTGGAACCTAATTGGAAACCTAGTGATGTGGCATATTTCAATTCACCTGATGGGAAGAAATACCCTATTTATCCGGATGTAGCAATGAAAGAAGAAGCTCCGACTTACTATAGGTATGGAGTTTTAAATCCCGATGATTCAAAGCCCACATCGACTACTCGCTTTCGTATGAATGCTTACAGTACTCGTTTCCCTATTCTTGACCAAGACGATAATAACTCGAATGTTTATAAGATGACCACATTTGGAACCGCAGGGCGAGCTGTTATCAATCCATCGCAAGATAATATTCCAAAAGAAAAGCAGATGATTATTAATATGCTTGAGAAAATCAAGCATATCAATATAATTTTCGTAATTGATGGTACTAGATCAATGAAACCTTACTTTGCTGCTACTAAAGAGGCTATAAAGTTGGGAATCTCATATTTTGATCCCAAAAAATTTACGCTAAGGGTAGGAGCTGTTATTTACCGCGATTATACTGATGGAGACTATCTTGTGGAAAAGGTGCCGCTGTCAAAACCTACCAGTCCGCAGCTCCTTTCATTCCTTGATAGTGCTGGAAAATATGGTGCAACGAGTTCTACATCTGACCACACTATTACCGAGGCTTTGTATAAAGGTCTTGAGGTCGCAACTGACCCTTCGGCAATGGGATTCAATAAAGATGAATCAAATATCGTAGTGGTGATAGGTGATTGTGGTAATGATCCTAATGATACTCGCTGTCTTACTTCAGCTCAGATTGTTGATCGACTTGCTGCGAACAATATGCAGCTGATTTCATTCCAGGTAGAAAGTAATACGCCACTTGGTTATCAACTATTTAATGAGCAGATGAGAACGATAATTAAAGAAAATCTCACCCGACAGTATCATGCTCTTAACCCTAATGTAAAGATCCGATTCAAACCTCGTGATAATGGCTATGACTTTGGAAGTAATGCGAATACCGAATTCTTTATTGGTTCCATACGTCGCCCTAAAGAGGAAGTTCAAATTGTCAATCCAGCTTCTATTGCAGTACTCATTGAAGAGAATATCAGAAATTTTGCAGAAACAGTTCAAAAACAGCTCGATGTAATTGTAAATGGAGAAGCAATTATCTCTGATAAAGGCGGCCTTGAAGGTCTCATTGAAGGTGATGAGAAGAGTCAAGGGGTCAATGTCTCTGAGGCATTTATAAAGAGCCGTATAGGCGAAAAGGCATTTAAAGTGCTTAAGGATGCAGGAGCAGCTCTTGCCTTTACAGGATATGCACCAAAAAGAGATGCACAGGGTAGAGATTATTGGAAACCTGTTGCATTCATGTCCTCGCAGGAATTAGAGATTCTTATCAACCGCCTTGGGAATCTATATAACATAGCAAATCCTGATGGTGATCGTAAGCCATACGTAGATGCTGTCAAGGCTCTTATACGTGTGATGGTCCCTGATATCACTGAAAAGGAAATAGACGAGATGGGTATTGATGAGGTGATGCGTTTGGCTGCCGGTCTAAATGAAGCATCTGATGCTGTGAAAGGCCGATCGCTTAAAGAAATTCAGGACCCTCGCGTAGTTCCTGCTGATGAATATGTCACATTGATAAATACCTTTAAAAGTAAATATAAGACATTACGTGACGGTGTTAAGAGCTCGTCATACAAGTATTCTTATGTGACCCCCAATGGACAGAGATTCTATTGGATTCCGGTTGAAGATCTGCCCTAAATTCTTGTCAAATATTTTGCAAATATGAGTCAACCGCTTTTATTTGATATTAAAGACCTGAGATGCTCTTACGATAAGAATTATCGTGAGGGTATCTCCAAGGTCGTCCTTGAAATTAATGAGCTGAAAATCCCGCGGGGGAAGAAAATCTTCATCGTGGGGGAATCGGGAATAGGTAAGAGTACCATTCTTGAAACCTTGGGTATGATGAATAATACCATAGTACCCGGTGATGAGACTCGCTTCATGTTTTATGACTCTGACGACGAGGCCGTAGACCTCAGCCGGCTTTGGGAAAAGAAAAATGAACGACGGCTGAGCGATTTCCGCCTGAAGAATTACTCGTTTATCTTCCAGAGTACTAATCTGATGCGTAATTTCACGGCGTTTGAAAACGTAGCTTTCACCCGCATGCTGCAAGGCTACTCGCGGTTTCAGTCGTTTCAGCGCACCCGGCAAGCCCTTGACCTGCTGGGCTTGGAGCACGTAAGTGAGGATCGCCTCGCTCATGAACTCTCCGGCGGACAGCAGCAGCGACTTGCATTTGCAAGGGCTATTCTTCCGGATTTCACCGTGCTCTTTGGCGACGAACCTACCGGAAACCTCGACGGGGAAAATGCCGAGCGAGTGATGCAGATACTTACCGACAAACTCGACGATCTCGGAGGCGCTTCGGCAATTATAGTGAGCCATGACATGCATCTGGCGGTGAAGTTTGCTGATGTCATCGTCAAGATTCGCAAAGAGACGCGCCCGGCTGCCGATAATAAGGAAGAGCCTGTGGCCTATGGCGTGATAGACCAATCATGTATTTTCACCCCCTCTGAGGCTGGCCGTCGTGAGTGGACAAATGGAGAAATGAATTTTCCTGCGGGGGATTTTGAGACATTCCTGCGTAAGAAATGAAAAAAATGAAGTGAAATGTTAAGCGAACACTTAAAATTACTCATAAAGCGCGAGAGCAAGGAAGTGCTCGGCCGCAGATATGCTAATCTGTGGCTGCTGACACTCGTGCTCGCGGCTATGTTCATATCCATTGCATTCAGCAACGGATCGCTGAATTATCTCAGTTACAAGATGAATGACCCGTTCACTAACTGGGTAAGCATATCCAACGGATTCGGTAGCTCTGATTTCACGCGCTTCGTTCAGGAAATAGATGATCCTGATATTCAGGCCCACTATGGATTCAGCGATGTGGATGTCGACCGATTATTTTCGTTGACCTTTGTAGGACAGAATGGTAAAAGCCATTACCTGCAGAACCGCTTTTTCGGAAACATGAAGAGTGCGTTGGTCGATGCAATACTCGGTGACGACAATGTAGTGGAGGGGACTGCGATTGACGTAGATCGACTCGATTATAAAACTCTCGGATTCATTATCACTGAGGATGCACTGAGAAAGCTACAGTATGACCCTGAACATGCCCCTGCCTTTATTGATTATTCATCTTCAAGCGTTGGTGCCGATACTCTGGGCGTGAAATTATCTGACGGGATATTTGCCGCGGCTCCCGTCCCTCTGCTCGGTGTGGTGAAACGTCTACCGGGCAACGTGGATATGATCGCAGCCCGATATTTCATAGAGCAAGTCATTAACAGTCAGATTTTCCCGTTTGACCTCAATAATAAGGAGTATCAGAAGTCACTTATTTTCTTTGCTGAAGAAGGTGTAGAAAAAAGTCAGATACTTGAGGCTGCCGTGGCCGCAGCTCCCGATTCGCTCAAAACCTCGCTCAGTATCGTAGAAGATAGTTATGATTCTTATGGCCAGCTTACTACATGGAAGCCGGGCGAAATATTTACGGTGGTAGTTGAGGATTTGAATAACGTGTCGGTTCAGGCTATTCAGCAGATAGCTTCAGGCGTACAGGCAGCGTTTTATGGCAAGGCTGATGTAAAGAGATTGTATGACTACGACTGCAGAGATACCGAGCCGGGCACTCCTGATTTCGTATCGGTCAACTTCAGCACACTTGATTCTATCCGCCCGTTTGAGGCGTTTGCAAAGGATCGGTTCAACGTGCAGATAGAGATGTCGCAGGTCAACGCCAAGGAAAACTTCAATGCCGTCTCGATAATGGCAAATATCCTGTCGTGGGCTATGATCGTATTCTCGATGGTATGCATAATCATGTTCATCATCAACATGCTGCAGAGCTATTTCCAGAAGGTAAAGAGGAATCTGGGTACATTCAAGGCCTTCGGTATGAACTCGCAGTCGCTCATAAGTGTGTACTCACTCATAATTATCTGCATAGTCATTACTGCCACAGTAGTGGCGCTGGCATTTACGTGGTGCATTCAGGCGTTACTTCCGCTCGTGGGTGTGATGAAAGACGGCAGTTTCAATTATCTGTCGCTATGGAGTATGAAGACACTGTGGTCTATTCTGATAATAATTGTCGCAACTCTTCTTACGGTGCGCCTTGTGATGGGCAGGATGTTGAGGAGTACGCCCGGTGACTTGATTTATGACCGTAACTAATATATCTCAACCTCGTAATGGGAACTGAATACAAAATACGGATTCCAAGGATGGACGACAACATCGTTGTCGCCGGGAAACTGGTATATCTGGCCACGGGTATGCGGCATGTATATGTATATGACCGTACCGCAGCCCCGCTCGGTAGAGGGGGTATGGGGCTGGTATATCTCGGCTATGACTGCCGCAACGGATTACCGGTTGCTATAAAGCAGTTGCATCCGCATCTGAGCTCCATCCAATGGCTCAGAAACCGTACTCGTGAGGAATCTGCCCTCACGTTCAGTCATCCCAATATTGTGGAAATGCTCGGTTGTTGCGAATACCGTAGTAAAAAGGGACCGCTTTTTGTTATCTCTCGGTTTGTCCCCGGGAAAAACATTGATGACTTTGTGAATACCACTTCATCAATATATGATGCCGATGACAGGGCGGAACGCATTGTCAGACTGATACTCCCTCTTTTTGACGCACTCGAATTCCTTCACATGCAGCACATCCATCATCTTGACATAAAGCCATCCAATATAATGGTCGACAATTTCAGCACTGTAAGACTGATGGACCTCGGTGTGGCCAATGGTACAGCAGATTCCGGCGGTTTCGGGGCTGATGAGTTAGGTGTCATCGGAACTCCGAGCTATGCTGCTCCCGAGCAGTTTATAGTCCCGGGGCTACAATCTTACATTGACGGCAGGGCTGACCTGTATGAGCTGGCTGTGACCATCTATAAACTAATTACCGGATCTAATCCCTATGAATGTGATTCGGTAGGTGAATCTTACCGACTGCATGCTGACTCGCCGCTGCACAGTCATCTCAATCTGCCCGACCGCATAGGCCAAGTACTTGTAAAGGCGACCGATCCCTCACCTGATAACCGATACCCCTCAGCAGCTTTAATGAAAGAAGCTCTCGCCGATGCCATTAATCCCAAAAAGAAGCGAAGCATCTGGCGCTTATTCAGATAATCTTTTAATGTTCAATACCAACTCAACATATCACATCAAGAAAAGATGGACTTCATAAGACCTTCCCTGCCATTTTTCGGCGTCATGACCTCATATATTGGAGGCCGTAAGGAAAACCAGGATACCTGCGGCTATTCCGAAACTGAACGCGGACTTCTTGTGGTGGTCTGCGACGGTATGGGTGGAGGCCCCGGCGGTAAGACCGCGTCGCGTACGGCTGTAGAAGCTATTATCAATTATGTGAAAGCCAGTTGCGTGACCACGAGAGCCACTGTCACTGAAGTATCCGTATCAGCCGAAGAGGGTAACGAGGCTGCTGCTGAGAAAAGTGAAGATATTCCCGCGGATGTACAGGAAGCCGTATCGGTATCTCACGCTCCCATACTTTCTACCCCTGTGGCTAATGCCGAAATATTGCGTGAAGCAATTCAGGCAGCAAATACCGCTCTGCGCGATTGCATAAAGGTACAACCCAAGCTAAATGGTATGGGTACCACTGTAACCGCCATGCTTATCAACAAGGAGGGGGCAGCCGTGGCTCACGTGGGTGACAGCCGCATCTATCAACTCCGGCATAAGAAAATTGTATTCCGCACAAGTGATCACTCTGAAGTGGGCAAGATGGTGCGCAGCGGTGTCCTCACCGAGGAGCAGGCTCGATTGTCGGCTATGTCCAATATCATTACCCGCGCCTTAGGTATCGGAGATGCTGTGGATGTGGATACGGCTACCCTCACCGTGGAAGCCGGTGACCGTTTCGTATTGTGCACTGACGGTGTATGGGGCTCAATGCCCGAACCGGAACTTGTGAAAATGTTCTGCCAGAAAGGAGATATTGATTCTGTGGCTCGCAAGCTAAACAACCGGGTTGAGGAAGCAGGAATAGAAAAAGGTGGACACCATGACAATTTCAGCATGATTATGCTCCTTGCGGTCAAGGAATTGGATAATGGTACTACCGAGACACCCAGATCTGAACCCACTAAAGTAACAGCGAGCAATGGAAAAGAAAAGGGCCTGTTCACATTTCCGCAGCTCAGCGCACGCGCAATCGCAATATGTGTTACGCTTCTCATCATCGCAACCGTGACCTTCATCGCATGGCACAGCGGATCTGAAAGAAATGCTCCCGCGGAAACCCATCCGGCTGATACCAATCAGATAAAGGTTACTCAAATAGATCTCGTAGTTGAAGAAATAGATGATCCTGTGGAAATAATTCCGGTGGATGATCAATCCTCTGACAATGCCGATGACTTAAAAAAAGATAATGCTATAGTAGAATCAGATCCTACACCCACCACTAAACTCGACACACCTGCGGCGGATAAGGCTAAAGAGCAAGTAGCTCCTGCTACGAATCGTAATGAAACCATTTCTCCCGACTCAGCCGAAATACTTAAGAAAAAGTTAACGTGTTATAATGAAACAATAAACGTATTGGAAACTTTTTCAGCTGCTGTCTCTAAGTTGAAAGAGAGCGAGAACCCTTCTGAGGAAGCAAACAAAAGTAGAAAAAAAACGATAAAGATGCAAAGAGATGCAATTTTAGACTTAGAAAAAAAGTATTCTGAGTTTTATACTCAGGAAGATAAAGAACGACTATTTTCAGAAGGCGATGAAAAGAGAAATAGATTAGCGGGAATATATGGAGCCCTTGGCGAAGAAATTTTCTATAAGCGAGAAGGCGATTGGAAATCTAAAATCGAAGGGCCATACAATATGATAATGAATAAGATTAGAGAGTTAAATGGTTCTTTCAATAAACGACGTGAAGAAGTAAACAAGCAATTAACTGACTACCAGCTAGAAAATCTAAAGAATAAATAGTAAAAATGGACACTGGAGAGCCTCTGTCTCAAAATTGATGTAAACCAACAAATCAGATATAAATGAAA
Organism: uncultured Staphylococcus sp.; assembly: GCA_964477665.1. Lineage (GTDB taxonomy): Bacteria > Bacteroidota > Bacteroidia > Bacteroidales > Muribaculaceae > Duncaniella. The sequence continues at coordinate 11,226 of CAYZFG010000026.1, read as the reverse complement.
CGTATTACTATCGGTCGCAATCCGAGCTGCGACATCGTGATCGACAACAACATGGTGAGCCGTAATCATGCCTTGCTCAATATCTATCCTTCAGGAAAGCTGGAAATAGTGAGCATGGGCACCAATGGCACTAAGGTACGAGGAAATCTCATTTCCAATGGCCAGCGATATCCTCTTAAGCGTGGCGATGACGTGACTTTTGCCGGCACGTCGGTCCTTGACTGGAGTCTTGTCCCTGATCCTACTCGCGTATGGAAGATTGCAGGATGTGTGGTAGGTGGAATTGCTGTTATTGTGTTACTGGTATGGGGCATAATCACGATTGCAGGCGCTTGCGGCGGTAGTAAGACTGACGACGGAGAAAAAATGGAGAAAGTAGAAAATCCTGCTCCCGGAGTTCAATCTGAAACAGCAGCAACTCCCGAAGAAAGTAAGACCGGAGAATCAGCAGAAAATATTACACCGGATAATACTGATGTGAAATCTGATGCTAAAGGTGCTGATAAAAAAGACCGTGATAAGCGTCAGTCGCTTTTCCCGTCAGAGAAGTCTTCTAAGGCTGCCAAGTCCGCTGATAAACCGGCTGATACCAAAAATGCGGCCAAAGAGACCAAGAAACAAAATAATGAACCTCAACCTGCCGACAACGATGAACAGGAGTGGGGTCGCCATTAATCTTATCTGTATTTTTTCTTACCTGAATATTTAATCTTAAACTCATAAATCATCAAGCTATGAAACTTATCAAAGTAGGAAGTTCGCCTTCTTGTGACATCGTAATTCAGAGCGGTTATGTAAGCAATCATCATGCTGACATCACGGTTCTTGACAGTGGTGAGATCCTCATCGAGGACAAAAACAGTAAGAACGGTACATACGTAGGCCTTAACAAGACCAAACTCCAGCCTAATCACGAGACTATGGTGCACCGAGGTGACCGCGTGATGTTCGGCAACGAACCTCTTGACTGGGGTAAGGTACCTCAACCCAACAAATTCAACAAGCCCAAAAGAATCGTAAACATAGGCTCTAATCAGCGCAATGATCTTGTAGTGCCCGGAGGGGCTGTGAGCCGTTACCATGCGACCCTTGTGATCGATAAGGATGGACACCCCATGCTTATTGACAACAAGAGTACTAACGGAACGAAAGTTAATGGCCAGCGCATTACACCCGAGCGCCCTGTAAGAATAAAGCGTGGTGATAATATCATTGTGGGTGAAGAAGATATCACTGACCGTATCGAGCCGTATCTGCCCACGAGAAGTGCCGGAAAAATTATTGCTTGGATAGGTGCAGCCGTGGCTGTTCTGGCAATAGGTGTTGGAGCCTGGGCTTTGATCAGCAACCTTCTCCTCAAAAATGATGTGCCTGACAGCGCAGTGGTGATGGTGCGCAATATTTACCACTATGAACTTGAGCCGGCCGAAAATCCTTATAAGTTGCCTATTAAGTTTGAGTCGAAACGCTATGCCTCGTTCGGAACAGGTTTCTTCATCGATGAGGATGGTCGTATCGCTACCAACCGTCATATTGCCGCTCCCTGGCATGAGGAGTATCAAGATCTTGATATGTATACTAATCTCAAGATACAGGATGAACTTGCTCAGGAATGGGAACATTATATTAAAACGGTTCTGCCTTCATCAGTTGCAACACCCGACGATCTTAATCTGCTTCTTAGCACGGATTTAGGTCGCAGTATTCTTGACGCCACTGAAAATATGAGCGGTAACCGTCTGAAAAACCTGAACAATGTCATTGAGCGTGTTCGCGCCACCCCTGTAAAGATTACCGGTAAATCAGATCAGGTTTCCATCGCCTACGCCAACCGTCATTATACAAGTTATGACGAATATCAGCCGGCAGTAGTGTTGTGTGAATCAGGTGATAAGGATAAAGATGTTGCAATTCTCCAGATTAATACCGGTGAAACCCCTGAAAAGATCCTCAAGGCAGGAATCTTTGACATCAAGAATTTCCACCTTGCTAAGCCTGCTGTGCAGGATAAAGATCTTAAATTCAAAGGGTATCCTGACGGTATCGCGCGTACCTGGGACGAACACTTCAATTCCAGCACTAATGCTCCCACCACTTACCATGGAAAGGTGAGCCGTAATGCCAATCCGTTCAATTTCGAGATACAGGCCAGTACCACTCATGGATCAAGTGGCTCTCCCGTGTATTACGGAAATCAATTATATGGCCTTGTTTCCGCAGGCCACGCTGCCGGCGATGATGTAATCGTAGCCCCGGCCCGTTGGCTTAAGGAACTCTATGACCAGAAGGTATCGATGTATCGTGAAAAATAAACTGTCATGACACAGCTTAAATCACTTGTTTTATCAATTGTAGTTTCAGCTCTTGGTTTCTTGTCCGTTTCAGGACAGGAAACACTGGTGCTGAAGAATGGCTCGCGGCTTTACGGTCAGCGCACCATTGAGGATTATAATGATAATACCGTAACCTTCCGTATAGATTCGGCTGATATGGTAATACCGTATAATGATCTTCATGACATATCGCCGCGGTTGACACTATTGTCAGAGACGCCTGAATCTTGGCGCCGCTGGTTTAATCAGCACCCGGAGAGAATCGTGCTTCGCAACAATGCCAAGTATGTGTGGCTCGGGGCGGTCAACAATTCCAACAATGATCGTAAATTCTATAAAGACTACGTCGTAATACATGAAGTGGAGGATACCGTGGTGAGGGTTTTCACTACAAGTATAGGTGAGATCAAGGTCTCCAAGAATAAGGAGATTGATCATATCGAAATTGCACCGCGTGAACCGCTTGCACTTGTAGGAACAATCAATGAGATTGAAACCACTAATCAAGGTACTCTCCGCGGTCAGATTGTTGAGGATCGTGCCAAATCACTGGTGCTACTTACTGACGATGGCGTGCGTCATGTTATCCCATATAAGGTCATCAAGGCCAGCCGAATTATTCCCTTTAATCCTAATCGCCCGCTAAATGAGCAGATATCTCATCACCAGCGGCTGGAGGGGAACAAAGACAGTGGATTCTCGGCTGTAGGTATCGTAACTGAGACCGTATATAAGTCACATGGAAATGAAGAGGGTTACTATATATTGGCAGATACCGAGGGCTTGAATAAAACCAAATATCCCTTTTCTCAGGTATTGCGAATAAAAAAAATCCCTAATACCGCTTTTGTGAAGGAGAAGGATGTGAAGATTGATGGTGATCAGTTGCTCATCCAATTTCGGGAAGCAGTCCCTGTGAAGTATGAAGTGAAATCTGATCGTTACGAGATTGCTGACACTACCAAGGCGGTGAGAATTAATAAAGCTGATATTGAGAATGGTATGCTTAAAATTCATTTTAAGGATACACCTGTCAATACCGATTTTATCTTTGTAGAAGCAAAACCGGTACAGGTCGATAAGTCGGCAAAAAAAAGCGGCAAGGATAATAATGATGCCGATGTCGTATTTTATGCAAGTCTCAATGATATGCTGATTAATAGTTATTCGCCTGTGAATCGCTTCGTAAGTCCGTCGGGAAACGTTTCGTTGACTTATGGCAACGTCGAAGCCGGTAAGGCATATTTGCTGATACGTAAATCTGATCCATTGAAAAGTGCGTATTTTCTCGTTATTGAATAGAGAATGTCGCTTATAATGTAAAAGGGAGATTGAGTTCGATCGAGCCAATCTCCCTTTTACATTATAAGCACGTTATTACGTATCGCTGTGGGAGGTGGTGGTCCAGACGAAGGAGCGGTGGAGGAGGAGGCCGACGAGGAAGACGATGCCTAAGAAGGTGGCGCTGAGGTAGTAGGGGAAGTCGGGGGTGTGGTTGTCGAGCAGGCGCTGGAAGAGCTCGACCAGTACGGGTACGATCGACACGGCTATGTAGTTGCCTGCCAGGGTGTAGGAGAAATATTTTGTGGAGAGGGCGGCGGTGGGGGCGAGGCGCGTGGTCTTGTCGTAGATGATGGGCTGGAAGAGGCCGTAGCCGAGGCCTATGAGCAATACGCCGGTCACGTAGCCGGCCATGGTGTGGAAGAAGCCGAGGGTGAGGAGTCCGGCGGTCATTATGATGATGCACACGTAGAGACCCGTGCGCCCGGCTATTCGGAGGTAGGGGGTCAGCGAGAAGCCGCCTATCATGGCCGTTACGTAAAACATTGCCGTGGCCACGCCCACTTGCGACGACGTAAGGCCGTAGTGTTTCATCGTGAAGGGCAGATAGTAGGTGAATACCATCGAGGCAGCCGTGAGGGCGATATAGAGGCCTATCACGCCGCAAAGCGTCACGATGGGGTGAGCGAATTTCTTAGCCGCGGGCGCCGCCGGGGCTTTACCTGTATCCGTGGGCGTAGATGCCGCCGCGCGGAGGTGCTTGCGGATGAAGGTGTTGGTCATAAACGGCAGAAGTAGCAGCGGGATTATCGGCACGAGATAGACGCAAAAAGAGGTGTGCCAACTGATGTCGGCCGCCCAGCCCACGAATATCGTGGCGAGAATCACTATACCGTTGGATGTGCCTGACTTGAAGCCGAGCACCTTTACTTTCTGCTCGCCGTAAAACCATTCGCCGAGCTGCCCGGCGGCAATCGGCACTATCAGTCCGCATCCTATGCCCAGCAATGCGCCAAGCCCTATGAGCATCGCCATCGAGTCGGCAAAGAGATAGAGCACGCCCGCGAGCAGAAATATACACAATCCCGTGGCGAGCACCCCGGTCTGATACTTCACGCTCGAAATCTTTCCTGATACGAGTATCATGGGGATAATCACCAGGTTAGGCAGCAGCGTGAGCAGCTGTAGCTCAAGCTGACTGGCGTGAGGGTAGATGTCGGCCAGTTTGCCGAGGATAGGCGACACGGCCAGACCCGGCAGGTTGACGGTAAGCGACACTGACAGCAGCGCTATCAAGGTAATCAGCGGGAGCGATCCCCGTCCATTGGATATATATTTCATCGCGGGCGAAATTAGGTGAGATTTATTCTATTATAACCTCCGCACCGTCGCGATGGTTTGACCCGCCGCCAACTTTAATTTTCTGCTCCCATATTTTTTCCCGCCACCCTTGATGAGCTTACGTTTCGGAGAGAACTGAACAGCAGTATCATAGTTTACTTCCCCTGTACTATTTATCTATTTTAGAAGTTTATGATCCTTGTCAGCACTTTCCAAAATCTGCATTTGGTGGATGGCAATTTGGTTGAGTCTTATTAGTCGCTCACTTTGAGGTATCCCCTGTTCAATAAACACAGCATTGAGATTTTCCATGTTAGAGAGGCATATAAGCTCGTTGATGGTAGCGTAATCACGTATATTACCTTTCAAATGTGGATTTTCTTCGCGCCACTTACGAGCCGTTTTACCAAACATTGCCATATTGAGAACATCAGCTTCATCAGAGTAAACGTAAGAAGCTCTTCGATAAGATAGAGCTTGAAAGGTACACTGATTGCAGAACCAAATTCAAAGGCTATATCCTTGTGGGCGTATGTGCCACCATAGCGTCCTTTTTTGACCACAAGGCCAATAGCATTAGTGCGTTCAATCCATTCCGAGGCACTCAATACAAAAGAGGGTAGTCCCGCGCTCATTTTAAAGTGGTCAAATTCGACCACTTTAAAATCGGGGTTGTGAATTAGTTCCCACGTGCCAATAAACTCGATGGTATAGCGATTCCTCAACCAATTCTTTATAATGTCAGCTGAGCGATTATCTCCCTCTTTGGCTGTTGCCATATCAGTCAACGAGATATAATCGTTATTCTCTACATGAAGTACTGTGATGGGTGTATTCTGTACGGTTATTTTTGCCATAGAGTTTTATGCGGTAATTTTCAAGTGCAAATGTATGAAAAATTAAGGAATTTATAGTATGCCGAATGCACGTTGCCGCAATGGTTTGACCCGCCGCGAACTTTAATTTTCCGCCCCCGTGTGCCCGTGATTAATCTGCTGTATAAAACCCTGTGTAATGATACTTGAAGTGGAGGCTATGAGACCTATACCGAATACTGATGAGATCATGGAAATGGCTCTTCCCCATACTGATACGGGGCATACGTCGCCATAACCCACGGTGGTCAGCGTAACGGTCGACCAATACAGTGCGTCAAAGAAATTATCAAAAGTCACCTCACCCGTATCAGGATTGACGTGAGGCTCCACGTTATACATGATAAGAGCCGTGAGAAATATGTACAGTCCCGTAAATGTAAGTATGGTGATCAAGATGCGTTTTTGGCGCTTCACGACGGCAATAAATTTCTCATCTTCATCAGAATAACGGGAAAATTTGAGCAGCGCAACGATCCTTATAAGGCGGAATGCGCGGAATAAAGTGAATTTGTAGCTTACAAGCGAAAACACGGGCAATGTCGACAGGAAGTCGACCATCCCCATGAAGCAAAACGGATACCGCTTATAATAAGGCTTTCCCTCATATTCGCTCATATCCTTGGCCACATAACATCTCATTATGAAGTCGAGCGTGAAAGCAATCACCGTGGCCCAGCTGATTATTTGGATTGGTGTCGAGCGATAGTCCTCTACCATCAGCGGGACTATGCTGAGCAGGATTATGACCAGCATGTACCAGTCATAACCTTTGCTCATAATGCTGTCGCCCTTATCAGGGTCAATGATCCGGGCAAGCCGTCGTCTGAAAGTGCTCATATAGTAAAAGGCAGTGATTCTCACTTGTCAAATGTCCCACTCTGCGCCATCGGTGAGCATGGCTGAGACCTTATCCAGATCGGCAAGGTCTTTGAACGGACTTGATTCGGCGAGTGAATTGATAGACTGAAGTGTCTGAGCCACAAGGATATTATCACCATTTTCAAGCGCCTTGTCAAGCACGGAAAAATAGTTGTCAAAAAGTCCTGCACGCTCGTCAAATGATTTATTGAGGTAATCGCGCACCATATCGGCCATTGCGTCAATTTTCCTTCGCTCTACCTCACTACGAGCTCGGATCTCTGTTCTGACTGTTTCCTGCTCATTGCAAAAGCGTATAGTTTCACCGGCTTGCTTGATAAGCTCGTTTATAGTCTGAGTCACAGCGAGCGGAGTAGAAATAGTCTTGGTCAATGTTTCGGTCAGTTCAGATTTTTTATTCAGCTTGTTTTCCGCAGGTACGGCGGGAGGGATTTCAGTATGATCTTCCACGGTTACTTCCGTTTCAGCAACGAGTAGCAACTCATCTTTCTTACTATTTTCCTTCTTCTCGTCAGTCTTGCCTAAATTTTGTACGGTGCTCATCACATTTTTAGCTGCGTCCAGTATCTGTTTCCCTTTGGAAATAATATCCGGAACCTGTGAGGCGAGGTCTTTAAGTTGCTTCATGTCAATCTGTTTCATGCTAAACTTTGATTCAGTATCTGATTAGTTTTCTTAATATTTACCAGCGATACTTCACTGATATTTCCGCTTTCATCAAGAAGGGGAGTCTGTGCAAGTGCGCTCATGGATTTCACGAGGATTCCGGCTTTAGAAAATACCCGGGCATGAATTTTATCAAGTGGATTAAATGTCGGCGCAAGTGCTTCAAGTTCATCCAGCACCGGAATAATACGAGCTTCAAGACGGGCGGTGACCGAAAGAAGTTCGTCACTTCTTCTTAACACCCCGTTCATGACCTCTGCTGCGGCTAAAGATTTGGCTTGCCATGTCTTGACTTCCGCGAGATATTTTTCAGCTTCAGTGTGTTTCTGTGAATAAATCTTACCGGCTACGATTCCGGCCGATGCAAGAGCCATTACTCCGGTAGCCGCCCAAGTGATTCCGGCCAATACAGTGGCACCGGCGGCTACACCGCCTCCGCCCGCTGCTACTGATCCACCTCCCAGCCAAGCCAGGGTAGCCTGACGGGCGGCAGCTCCTGACAACTGACTTATCGCAGTCCCGGTGCTTGCCGTGCACAGCGCTGCAACCGATGCATTAACCGCCGCAGGAACTCCTGCCAGTGCTACCGCGGCCACACTTCCGCCTGCTGATGCTGTGGCGAGAATATTGGCTCCGTTCATCTCCACTGATTCCAGTTCTTTGAATTCCTTGTCGCTTATCGAGAGTGTGGCAGAAAGGTCGTAGGATTTATCCTTTACTGACCCTTTAAGCGATTTTACAATTCTGATGAATCGCCCCACGGTAGTTTTCAGAATTTCGCAGCGTGTTTGTCCCAATGCTTCCAGCCTGCTGTTGGCAAGAGTTCTCAGCTTGTCGATTTCTCGGGTTGTTTCGTCCATGATTCTATCGGCTTCCTCTTTCTTTTTGTTGGCGGCCTTACGCTGCTCGTAGGCAGTCATGCCCGTGATGAGTTTCCCCATTTCTTTGGCATAGTTGCCTACGTCTTGAAGGGTTGTATTCTTGGCCTTCTCTACGAGTTTGTTAATAACGCTCACCTGATCACTGTAATTTTGCGGTTATTTGTTTTCCTCGTAATAAGCACCATTGGGGGTGGGGTCGGTCACTACTACGGGCTTATGGTGTACCTTTTCCATGAGTGACTTGAGATTTTTTGCTCCTTCGGCGCGGGCGCGGGCTATGGTGCCGTTGTGGTAGAGGCGCTTCACGGAGTTTTTCCTGATGTTGGCTTTAAGCGCATTTTCCTCTTCAAGAGTGAATTTATCGGAGGTGAAGAGCCCTAACCCCTTGGAGTCTATCACTTCCCACGAGTTGTCGTCAGTGGCTTCATATATTTCCACTATTTCGGGGGAGAGTGTCACTTTTACCGTGTCGCCCTCAGTATCGATAGCCATATTTTCGAGGCCAAATGACACGCTGCCTCTCTGCTTCTGGATGGCAAACATCACTTTATTATTTATCGTGTCAAGCACAGGGACTTCGCTGTAAAGATCCACCGCACACAGGTGAACCATAGTCTCAATCTTATTTACCGTGCCTTTTCTCACATCTATATTTTTCTTCGGCCCGGAATATATGCGTATTGCTGCGATGCATATTATTATCACTGCGATAGCGGCCAGAAACAGGCGCAGGTAATTGCGGTAAATTTTCGGTATACGTATCATGATGGCGGGAGATTACTTGGTTTTAAAGTCTATGCTTGCAGTGTAGCCGTTGGCCTCGAAAAGGGTCTCGAAATACTTTCGGGCCTTGCGCTGTGCAGCGTCAATCAGGTGCTGCTTGAAGGCTGGGTTATCCTCCACTTCGGCCTTAAACGACGCGTTGGCTTTCTCCTTGATTTCAGCCCGTTCCTTTGAGTCGAGGTCAGAGCGTAGCAAGCCTATGTTTTCATATTCACGATTCATCTCCATGTCGCGGCCGGTGACCTCGGTGATTACCGGTGGAAGGGTGACGGAGACGGTCATGTCTTTATCGTTGACCTTGATGTCGCCGGGCTGCAGCTCTGAAAGATCGATGTAGGCGCGCATGTAGGAGTCGTAGGAGTAAACTGCAATGCGCTTGCCTACGGTGTACCAGTCAGATGACTCCATTTTTGCCATCTTCGTGATCGACATTGTGGCAAATACCATCTTGTCGGTCGACTTGATTTCCTCGTAGAGCTCTTTTTCAGAACTTTTTGCACACGATGCCAGTGTCAGGGCCATCAGTGCGCACATTGATAAAATCTTAAGTTTCATATTTTACTTTATGTTTATTGACATCGAGAACCCGCGGGCGGTATCGGCGCCGGGGAACTGCGCCTGAATCCACTGTGCCTGCTTACGCTTGTCGCCCATGAGTTGTGAGTAGTACCCCGATTCCGAGGGCGATATTTCGATTATGCGGGAGAATGGTTGGGGGCCGTTCATCTGATAGACTCCCTTGATGGTTACTTTCATTTTACGGTGAGAGGTCGAGGAAGAGGATCTCGACTTATTAGTGCTATATGTGGAGTGCCCCGACGAGCCGAAGCCGTCTCCTCTGAGGAAAGAAATAATTGACATTATGGGTGCGCCGAAGATTTTGATGAAAAAGATAATGAATACAATTAGCCCGCCTATGCACCACCATCGGTCTTCATCATTCCACATCATGACAAAGAATTCACCCACCTTCCGGGTAAAATCGAGTATTTTATCTATCCATTCCATTAACATGGCAGGCATCATCTACCCGAAGATATGAAATCGGTAAGCTTGTCGATCCACTTCACCACTGAAGCACGGGCGCGGTCGTTGACGGGGAGTTGGGCCAGCAGTGTGCCCTCTGTGACACCGTAGTTGTTTATAGGCAGTTCACGCCACCATGTGCCGTAGCGGCGGGCGCCCTTGAATGTATCTTTCAAGGATTGCGAGAAATCACTGTCGCCCTCCTTGGTAGCTTCTACTACATACTTGCCTTTCTTGCGGTAGACAGAGATGATGACCGGCTCACCGGGATTGCTTAAAGAAAGGGAATCACTGCCGGTGGTGAGCATCCATCCGTTGGCGGCAAGTTCACTGACCTTTGCATCCCAACTACCGGGGGTGACTCCCGCTATGGCGGCCTCGTCTTCTTTAGCGTCGTCGATAGCTTCCTGAAGTTTCTCATCCTCGCTCGGCTCTTCGAGACTGCTTGTGATGTTGTCGATAAAGCCCTGGAATGACACGGCTCCGTTCTCGGCATCCTTTCCGTAGAGGTCTTCATGGAATAGGGTGCTGATGTCGTTGAGCGTATTGACCAGATCGGCTACTGACGACTTATCATTGTTGCCGGCCACCGAGATGATTTTGGCAACTTTGTCGATAAAAGAATTGACCGTGGTGTGTGACGCATGCATCCTTATGGCCATGGTGTGGAAGATGAGCGACTTCTTGTTTTTAGCGTTGCAGTCAGTGACGTAGGCGCAGAGGGCGGTGAGAAAGTTATTGTAGGTAGCGAGGCGCTGCTTGAAGGTCTCGCTGTCTTTCTTTTGCTCCCGCTCAAAGATATTCTGCTGTTTCATGATCTCGGCCTGCTGCTTTGACTGCTGCTCAAGCAGAGCGACCTGCTGTTTCGACTGACCCTTGAAGAGGAAATATGTGGCAAAAACCGTCATGGCCACACCCAGCAGAGCGCCGATGATAGTCTGCGGGAGCTCTGATGAGTTAACCAGAAATACAGTGATTACAGCAATACCTGCTATGCATATCGCAAAAAGATAAGCCCACCATTTTTCGGTGGCTGAGGTGGTAGATGTTGTCATGCACATAAGTGGCCTCCGGGTTCTCCACGTCGGGGTTAAGTCGTGGATAAAAGAAAAGCTCTAAGTTTGCAGTGGCATAATAAGAGAGTGGAAAATTTATCTT
>CAYZFG010000025.1:0-32022 GCA_964477665.1 uncultured Staphylococcus sp. | reverse complement strand
GCGAAGACTACGCTGATGGACAATTGCCCCGGCGGGGCAACACCTTCACAACCCCGGGTGCTTGCCACCCGGGGACTCGGTAATATAGCTAACGCGCCCCGGAGGTGGCGCAACCTTGGAGCTTCAGTACAACCCCTCCCGGGGTTGGTATCAGTATATTGTATTTACCACGGGTGGCAAGCACCCGCGGTTGAGAAGATTGCTACCCCTCCGGGGTGCCTTTTAGTTCCTGAAATAGCGTCAATATGCAATTATTGTGAGTAGGGACGTCGCTGTGCGACGTTTCCGACTGGAGCCGATGGTAACTTATTGCGTAACAGAATAATAGCTTATTGTTTCTCTCCGATGAGTCGCACAGCGACGTCCCTACTGAGGTGGATTTTTTATAAAAATTTAGCACATTTGGGGGCGGATGCTTGCAAATGGCCGCGATTTGTCTTAACTTTGTGACATAAACTATACATTGCAATGTTAAAACGTTTTCTATTCTCGTTTCTCGGCTCGATGATAGCCATCTGGGTTTCAATCATCATTGCCGTGCTGGGGCTGATAGGCTTTATCGGCTCGGCTATCGCTGCTTCTTCCGAGCAATCTTCTTCGCCCGTATCTCGCCACTCGATACTGCAACTCGACCTCTCGGGCGCAATCACCGAACGAAATACCGTGCCTGAGCTCCGCGAGGTGCTGACGGGCAACGACAAGGCCTCGACCGGTCTCGACGAAATCAACTCCGCGATCCTTGCCGCCGCTACCGACGATAATATCGACGGTATCTATATCTCGGCACCCGGCTCTTCAGCTGGTATCGCCACCCGCTACTCTATCCTGAAGACTCTCCGCCGCTTCAAGGAGATAGCTCCCACGAAGTGGATCTACGCTTATTCCGACTCTTACTCGCAGGGCGACTACCTGATAGCTTCGGTAGCCGACAGCCTGTATCTCAACCCCATAGGCCAGATTGACTTCCACGGACTCTCGGCCACCGGACTTTATTTCCGCCAGCTTCTTGCCAACCTCGGCATCCAGATTCAGGTAGTGAAGGTGGGCACCTACAAGAGCGCCGTTGAGCCTTTCCTTCTCGACTCCATCAGCGCCCCGGCCCGCGAGCAGCAGATGCTCTATCTCTCAAATATTTGGGATGAACTCAAGGGTGCCATCGCTGAGGGTCGCGGCGTGGAAGCTACGGATGTCAACTCGTGGGCTTCATCGTTTATATTCGCCGAAGATCCCGCCTACTATATCGAGCACAAGATTGCTGACCGCCTCGTATATGAGCACGAGATGATGGATATTCTCGCCGGGGCCACTGACGCCGACGAGCCCGACCTCATAAGCGTGGCCGACTATATCAAGGCGCCCAACGTGAAGGGTCTCGACAAAGTTTATTCCATCAATTCCTCATCTAAATCGCGCGGCACTATCGCGGTGCTTTATGCCGAGGGCGACATCACCGTCGACGGCAAGGGAGGTATCGCTTCTTCGCGCATGGTGCCTGAGATTGAGAAACTTACCGATAACGACGACATCGACGGCCTCATCCTCCGCGTCAACTCCGGCGGCGGCAGCGCATTTGCCTCCGAGCAGATATGGGAGGCTCTGGAGCGCTTCAAGGCCGAGACCGGCAAGCCTTTCTACGTGTCGATGGGCGACGTGGCCGCTTCGGGCGGTTACTACATATCGTGTGGTGCCGACAAGATTTTTGCCGAACCCGTCACCCTCACCGGTTCGATAGGTATCTTCGGTATTCTCCCCAACGCTTCCAAGCTCCTCAACGACAAGATAGGTGTCCACACCTCTACCGTGTCCACTAATCCCGGCTCCGACATGCTTGTGCCCTATAAGCCCCTTACGCCCACCCAGTATGATGCCATGCAGCGATATGTGGACCGTGGCTACGAGCTCTTCGTATCGCGCTGCGCCGCAGGCCGCCACACTACCGTCGACAGCATCAAGGCTATAGCCGAAGGCCGGGTATGGGACGGCACTGAAGCCCGCCGCATCAACCTCGTAGACGTGCTCGGCGGTCTTGACAAGGCCGTGGCCGAGATGGCTATGAAACTTGAGGTGGAATCAGTCACCATCGAGTCTTATCCCAAAGTTGAGCCCGACGTGTGGGCAATGATTCTCAGCGCTTCAGGCGACCTGAGCAATCAGGTGCTCAGCGACGAGCTCGGATTCTTCTACCCCCACTTCCGCGCCCTTACCGACGCTATCAACACTGATCCTCTCCAGTGCCGAATGCAGGCATTTGAAATCAAATAATCAACCCGCATCCCATGGCCCGCAACAAACTTCTTGCCGCGCTCGTATTGCTGCCCATCTCCAAGATCTACGGGATGGTGATGGCCGTGCGCAACAAAATGTTTGACATGGGCATCCTCAAGAGCCACAGTTTCGACATCCCCGTCGTGGTCGTGGGCAATCTCTCGATGGGAGGCACCGGCAAGACACCCCATGTGGAATACATCGTCGAAGCCCTCCGCGAGAAGTATCACCTCGGAGTGCTCTCGCGCGGCTACAAGCGCCACACCCGCGGCTTCGTGCTCGCCGGCCCGCAGTCGCGCCCGGAGGATATAGGCGACGAGAGCTATCAGATCTACCGCAAGTTTGGCCCCGAGGTCACTGTGGCCGTGTGCGAAAGCCGCGTCAAGGGCATCCGCCGCATGCTTGAGGCCGACCCTAAGATAAATATGGTGATACTCGATGATGCCTTCCAGCATCGCTACGTCAAGCCTTCGGTAGCCATAGTGCTCACCGAGTACAGCCGCCCCATATTCCGCGACTCCCTTCTCCCCTACGGCCGCTTGCGCGAGTCGCGCTCGGCACTTGACCGCGCTGATATAGTGGTGGTTACGAAGTGTCCTGACGACATTAAGCCGATGGATTTCACCCTTTTCAAGGAAAATCTCAATCTCTTCCCCTACCAGCGCCTCTACTTCTCGCAATACAGCTACGGCTCGGTCGTGCCGGTGTTTCCCGACGATGCCGTCACTACTCCTAATCTTGACTGGATTAAGCCTGACACCCAGGCGCTTGCCCTTACCGGTGTAGCCAATCCCAAGCCCTTCACCCGCTTCCTGCGCAGCCACAAGCTGAAGGTGCGTCTGTGTAAGTTTGGCGACCATCACAATTTCACCGCCTCTGATATGGCTCGCATCGAGGAGCGCTTTGACAGCCTTACGGGCTCTGAAAAATACATCTTCACCACTGAGAAAGATGCCGTGCGCCTGCTCAACAATCCCTATTTCCCCGCCCGCCTCAAGCCCTACCTGTTCTACATCCCCATCCATGTGGAGTTTATCAACGAAAACGGCACTGACTTCGCACCGGGCATCGAAAAGACCCTCCGCGACGCCAAGCTGTTTGGCGGCGCAAAATAATCCACTGACACTTTGTTAACCCCCTCACACTTAATATCATTACCTATGTTAGACAAGATCAACTCTACCGCCGAGTTTCTCCGCGGCAAGGTCACAGGCGAAATGCCACGTATAGCCATCATCCTCGGCACCGGTCTCGGTCCGCTGGTCGACCATATCGACGACAAGCAGATGATTCCCTACTCTGAAATCCCCAACTTCCCCGTGTCGACCGTCGAAGGCCACAGCGGCAACCTCATCTTCGGCACCCTCGCCGGAAAGCGCGTCATAGCCATGCAGGGCCGCTTCCACTATTATGAAGGATATGACATGAAGCAGGTCACCTTCCCCGTGAGAGTCTTCAAGGCTCTGGGCGTGGAGACTCTCTTCGTGAGCAACGCGTCGGGCGGCATGAACAAGGAGTTTGTGGTAGGCGACGTGATGGTGATCACTGACCACATCAACCTCTTCCCCGAGAATCCCCTGCGCGGACGCAACTACAACGAGCTCGGTGACCGCTTCCCCGCCATGACCGAGGCTTATTCCAAGGAACTCATAGCGCTGGCCGACAAGATCGCTGTCGAGAAGGGCATCCGTCTGATGCACGGCGTATATGTAGGCGTCACCGGCCCCACATTTGAGACCCCCTCGGAATATGAATATTACCGCATCATCGGCGGTGACTGCGTGGGCATGTCTACCGTGCCTGAAGTAATCGTGGCCAATCACGCTCGCATGAAAGTATTCGGTCTCTCGGTTATCACTGACCTCGGCGGAAAAGATGTGACTCAGGTGCCCACCCACGAGGAAGTGCAGCAGGCGGCAGTAATCGCGCAGCCCAACTGCCTCACTATCATGAAGGAACTCGTTGCCCGCATCTGATCAGCCCGTAGAAATGGAAATATCACAGCTCGGCGAGTTTGGTCTCATTGACCGTCTCACCAATCAGCTCCCTAAAGTCAACACATCGTCGCTCACAGCCGTGGGCGACGATGCTGCCGTGCTCTCCTACCCCGAGAGCGACGTGCTCGTCACCACCGACCTGCTGCTCGAAGGGGTGCACTTCGACCTCACCTATGTGCCCCTCAAGCATCTCGGCTACAAGGCTGCAGTGGTCAATTTCTCTGACATTTACGCCATGAACGGCACCCCGCGTCAGATCACCGTTTCGCTCGGCATTTCGAGCCGTTTCCGCGTGGAGGACATCGACGCCCTCTATGAAGGCATCCGTCTGGCCTGCGACATCTACAAGGTCGATATAGTGGGCGGCGACACATGCTCTTCGCGTCAGGGTCTCGTGATCTCAATCACCTGCATCGGCGACGCCAAGCGCGATGATATTGCTTACCGCTCCGGTGCTCACGATACTGACCTGATATGCGTGTCGGGCGACCTCGGTTCGGCTTATATGGGACTCCAACTCCTTGAAAGAGAGAAGATAGCATCGGCCGGCAATCCTGATTTCGTGCCTCAGTTCCAGGGCAAGGAATATCTCGTGGAGCGACAGCTTAAGCCCGAAGCCCGCCGCGACATCGTCGAAGCTCTGCGCGAGGCCGGCATCAAGCCCACAGCCATGCAGGACATCTCCGACGGTCTCAGCTCCGAACTCCTCCACATCTGCACCCGCTCCCACGTGGGTTGCCGCATCTACGAGGATCGTATTCCCATCGACTACCAGACTGCAGTCATGGCCGAAGAGCTCGGCATGAACCTCGTCACTGCAGCCCTCAACGGGGGCGAGGACTACGAGCTCCTCTTCACCGTGCCCCTGCACTACCATGACCGTCTCGAAAAAATCCCCGGCATTAAGCTCATAGGCCACATCACCCGCGAAGACCTCGGATGCGCCATGATCACCCGCGACGGCGCCGAGATACCCCTGCGCGCTCAGGGCTGGAATCCGCTCGCCGCACAGCAACCCGCGGCTCCCGAAGCTGAAAAAGCCGAGTGATGACACCCTCCACCATAGGCGAGCGACGCGGTCTCATTATCCTTCTCGCCATCATCCTCATCACCGCCATCGTCGCGGCAGTAATAACATCGGTCACACCGGCAACCGAGCAACCGCTCCCTGCCGCTGTGACCGACACTCTTACCCCTGCTCCCGTCGACACCACCACCGACTCAATCACGCAGAAACCCAAGCCGAAATCCTTCCGAAAAACTAAATCCAAGTCCACGCAAAAACCCAAGCGCAAGCCCCACTACCGCTCCCCCCTCGACGAACCGGTATAACCATCTGTTTATAACACCTTTGCGACAGCACTAATACATTGAATCACAATATCTTGTAGGGACGTCGCTGCGCGACGTTTCCAGGATGAGCCGATGGTAACTCTCTGTAAAACAAAATAATAGCTTATCGCTCTTCTCCGAAACGTCGCACAGCGACGTCCCTACAACAGCACCACCATCAATCGTCGCAGTGACGATCCGCAGGTGCGCCCCGGCAATCGCCTATCATTCAGCAGTTAAGGAGAAATCCCAATCATCATGAATCATGAATCATGAATCATAAATCCTGAATCATGAATCATAAATCCCGAATCATAAATCCCGAATCCCCTTAGCCGAGGAGAGTGTCGAGGGCCATCATGAGGAGGAAACCTATGGCAAAACCTATGGTGCCCATGTTACTGTGACGGCCATCCTGTGTCTCCGGAATCAGCTCTTCCACAACTACATACATCATCGAGCCGGCGGCAAACGACAGCAGATAAGGCAGCACCGGAATCACAGTCTCGGCGAGCAATATCGTCACTATTGCGGCTATCGGCTCCACAGCGCCGCTGAGCGTGCCTATACCGAATGATTTCCACCGCGAGTTTCCGGCGCTGCGCAGTGGCATCGACACAATGGCACCCTCGGGGAAATTCTGAATCGCAATTCCGAGCGAAAGCGCAAGTGCCCCGGCCATAGGCAGATAGGCACTGTGCTCAAGCGCGGCGGCAAGTGTCACTCCCACAGCCATTCCCTCGGGGATATTGTGGAGCGTGACGGCAAAAACGAGTTTAGCCGTGCGCGAGAGGTGCGACTTCGGGCCCTCGCTCGTGTCGCTGTCGATATGCTGGTGGGGTATCACGCTGTCAAGAAAAAGCAGAAAGAGTATACCTGTGAGGAAGCCCGTCACGGCGGGGATGATGCTGTCTATCCCCTCTTTACCGGTCATCTCCATCGACGGGATTAGCAGTGACCACACCGACGCCGCCACCATGACGCCGGCCGCAAAACCGGTGAGCGCCTTGTGGAGCAGCTGAGGCATGCTTTTAGCCATCAGAAATACGCAGGCAGCCCCGAGCATAGTGCCGGCAAACGGCAACAGTAGTCCTAAAGTAAGTCCATCCATACCACTCTAACAAAGTGCCGGGCCATTAGGTTCTACGTCAGGCGAGCATGATGCGGTCGCCGGTGATCACAACCCGGTTACGCTCCACAGCGATGTCGATACCGCGGTTGATGGCAGCGATGACTATGTCGCCCACACGTGCGTAGCCAAATCTCAGTGCCACCTCGTGGCGCAGACTATCCGCAGGCAGCGAACCCTGCTCATGGAGTATACCCACCACGGCGGCAGCCATCTCCTCGGGAGGTATGTCGTGTACGTCGCGATTTGACTCCGGCCTGTATTCGCAGTAGGTCTCGGGATTCTGGCCCGGAGCCCAATAGAATATGGTGTCCTCAACCTCGGTGGTGAGATACTGCGTGTCGGCAAGTAGAGTGTCGACATACGACGCGAGTTTGGGCAAGAGACGACTGAAACCAAACGAATAGATGATGCGGCGCGTGAGCACCCCTTTGCTCACCGGCCCCTCAGCCTTTATCACATCTCTGATTTTCGCAAGAATATACTCGTCGTGGCTGCCCGACATGAATTCCTCGGGCGTGTAGGTGTCATATTCAAGACTACCTTTGATGTACTCCTTGGAATATATAGGGCGAGGCAGCTCGGGGTTGACATTCACCGGGTGCGGAAGCTCGGGCAGCGGCGCAGGCTTGGGCGTGCGCCGCGAGGGCTTCTTCGCGGCAGCCTTCAGGGCTTTTAAAATACCGTTGACGGTCTTCGAGGGATTTTCCCACCAGTCCATCGCCCACACGTGGTGGGTGTGCCAGCCGAGCTGACGGAGCACGGCATCCTGCGACACCACGCGGTCATTGGCCGTGCCGGCTGATGAATATGTGAGCCCGTCACAGAGTATGCCGAGCAGGTATTTTTCGGGGTCTTCAGGGTCAACCACAGCAAGGTCGATGCGGAAACCGGAGCAACCCACGTCGGTAGCCACCTTATAGCCGAGCTCGGAAAGATTGCGGGCGATTGCATGCACGAGTCCGTCCACCTGCCGTGGAGCGGCATCGGGGCGTGCCGAGATGTATTCCCGGCCTTTCTCGGCATATTCGAGGAACGACTTAAGGTCAGCCACTCCCTCGGCCGACGTGCGGTTAAGATCGATCATATCGGCGCGAAGCGAGGAGAATACTTTCATCTCGTAGCGGGCGCGCGACACGGCCACGTTGAGTCGTCGGCCGCCGCCGTCGCGGTTGAGCGGTCCGAAATTCAGCGCCACTTTTCCCTCACTGTCAGGACCGTAGCCTATCGAGAAGAGTATCACGTCGCGCTCATCACCCTGCACATTCTCAAGGTTTTTGATGAAGATGTCCTCTTCGAGCTCGTTGGCCACGGCTTCGAGCTCGGGATTGCGGGCAAACATATCAGTGAGCATATCCTCGATGAGCGACTGCTGATTAGTGTTGAACGTCACCACGCCTATGCTGCGCTTTGCCGTCTCGGGGTCGGCCAGCCGTTCCCTGATTTCCTTAATCACAGCCTCGGCCTCGGCGCGGTTCTGGCGGGTACGGCCGCGGTCATACACGCCCTCCACATACTGCCATCCCACCTTGGTGGTGCGGTCGTCGGGCGACGGGAATGTAAGCAGGCGGTTGTCGTAATAATTGGCGTTGCTGAACGCTATGAGGCTCTCGTGACGGCTGCGATAGTGCCAGAGAAGGTATTTCGACGGCATCGAGAGCGCCAGGCAGTCTTCAAGGATATTTTCCAGATCCTCCTTCACGGCGTTGTCCTGGTCAAAATTATTGGTGGTGAAGAAGCTCGTGGGTGGCATCTGCTTGGGGTCACCCACCACTATCACGTTGCGTCCGCGGGCTATAGCTCCCACAGCCTCGCTCGTAGGCATCTGTGAGGCCTCGTCGAAGATCACGAGGTCAAAGAGCGACATCTCCGGGCTGATATACTGCGCCACTGAAATGGGGCTCATGAGCATGCAGGGGCACATGCGGGTCAGCAGGTCGGGTATCTGATCAAATAGGCGGCGTATCGAGGTGCCGCGGCCACCGTTGCGTATGTTGCGCTGAAGTATTCCCACCTCCGAGCTCTGTGCCGCTTCTTTGCGGAATGCGGGGAGCGACTCGGCGAGTTTGGCAAAAAGTTCCTCGCGGGTCAGGCGCTCAAATTCCTCGGTGAGGCTGCGGAAACGCGCCACTTTTTCGTCAAACAGTGTGCCGTGAAACAGGTTAAGGGGTTTCTTTCCTTCAAGCACATACTCAGCATAGGAGCGATAGAGGCTCTTGCGATAGCTAATCATGATGGCCTCAGGGGCTATCTCGCCACTGTCGACCTTGGAAGCGAGAACATCAAGACCGAGCCCCGCCACGCGGCTACGCTGACTGTTAAACGCGGCTATGTCATGCAGCCCGCCGATATTGTCGAGCCAGCACATCGCAGTATCGCGTCGCACCGCCACGGGCATAGCGTCAAGCAGCTCGGCGTCAAGCAGTTTCACCAGCGCTTCGGTCTCATCATTGACCCTTGCCACGGTGTTGACTACAGCGCGAAGCTGACGTTTCATCGGGTTACGGAAAGCAGAAAGGCCACGCTGTAGATTACTTAAAATCAACTCACTAATCTCGCGGGCAACCACAGGCTCCCCGGCAAGCAATATAATGCTGCAATTGAGAGCCACGGCATCACGCGCCGCTTTGGCAAGTTTATCCCAGTCGACTCCGTTGGCACGCCACAGCGTTCCCGCCAGAGGTCGCACTTCGGGTTCAAGTTTTGCAAGCGCGTCACAGTGGTTTACATATTCATTGAGTTTTCCGAACAGACGGTCAATCGACTCAACGTCCATGGGAGCCGAAGGGAGGGCGTAAGGCTTGAGCATCGACTTGACTTTCCGGCGGTCAAGCAGGCGCATGAGCCACCACTTTCCGGCACTCTCGCGCCACTTCAGTTGGGCGCCGCGGAAGTCCCAATTCAATATCGCGTCGCTGTAATCGGTAGTGATTTCGGCAACAAGACGGTCACGCTCTTTTCCGTGGGCCACGGCCTCGTCGATCAGTTCGACCAGACCATCCTCACCGGCCGACTCAAACATCGGCACCGGCAACGCCGCGGCTTCCAAGAGAATGCGGGCGAACTTGGCAAGCTGAGTCATCTGCTCGGTTTCCACAGCATTGAAATCATATTTCATCACTTGCGAAAGGGCAGAGAGCGCATTGAGATAACCATTTATAGCAGTGGTGAGCAATTCAAGGTGAGTGCGGGCTTCACTCTTTATACCGGCATTGTAATCAATCAGTCCCACTCCCCACAACTTATTTAGCGACGGAGTGCCGATGACACGAGTAATAGTCTGATATTCAGTCACAGCCACCTCAGCTTCACTCATCGAAGCGGGGATGAGACCGGTTATAAACCCGCGCGGAAGCGTGACGGTCACGGCATCGGCGGGCAAGGCAGAGTATCCGGCAAAGCAATCGTAGAGCGACAGCCCGGCAGGGTACACCTTATGGAGCGCGGCGATATACCCGTTGAGTTCGCGGCGAAGCTCATTTATCTGCTCGGCACGCAGCGGAAACGCCTCGTCGCGGCGGCGGCGCACCACCTCGGTAGTGCGCTTGAGTTGCTCAAGTATGTAGGATTTCTTGGTCTTGTTGGAATGAAGTTCGAGGCAGAAAGGCGCCAGCCCTATCGCTTCGAGGCGCCGCTGCACCACCTGAAGCGCGGCCATCTTCTCGGCCACGAAAAGCACCTTGCGGCCATTGTAAAGCGCATTGGCGATTATATTGGTGATAGTCTGCGACTTACCGGTCCCGGGAGGACCGTGAAGGATAAAACTGTGGCCGCTCACGGCCGAGCATATCGCGCGCAGCTGCGATGAATCGGCGCTTATAGGGAGCGCAACCGTCCCGGCGGGATAGGCCTCGTCGAGGTCACTTTCCTCATCCTCAGTATCATCGTCCCACTCGGTCTTGCCTGATATGAGGCTCGCCACTATCTTGTTGCGGCTCAGCTTGTCGGCATTGCTGTGGATATCGTTCCACATTATAAACTTGCTGAACGAGAAGTTGCCTATAATCATCTGCTCCTCCACGTCCCAGCCGGTCTGAGCCATGATAGCGCGCCGAAACACGTTGAACACCAAATTTACATCCACTCCGCTCTCGTCAGTCGGCAGCGGGTCGAGGCCGCCTATGGCGATGCCGAAATTCTGCCTGAGCATTTCGAGCAGCGTGATATTGAGGGCCGTGTCCTCGTCGCGGCTGCGTATTATGTAGCCTTTTGCAGCCGTCTTTCTGATGATTTCAATAGGAATAAGCAGCAGCGGAGCGTAGCGCGGGCGGGTGCTGGCCGGTGTCTCAAACCATTTCAGCAATCCCACTGCGAGATATAGCGTGTTGGCGCCGTTTTCTTCAAGCGACAGGCGCGACGAGCGATAGAGATGGGTAAGTGTGCGCCGCAGCGGCTCGGGACCGAGGTAGGAATATAGACGCTTCTGCGACACTTCGCTTCTTACGAGCTCTGATATGGGGTCAGAGGCATTGAGCGACTGATAGATACCCACGCTCATGAGCGGGTTGTCCCAGTCGGTGGGCTTGGGAAGTATCTGAAACTCGGCTCCGGCAGCCAGGGCATCTTCAAGCTCGTTTACGCCGGCCGAAATGAGTTGGAGTGTGCTGTTGGTAATACGCGTGTTGAGCAGATTGTTGCGGAGCGAGAGGTCGAGCAGTTTGCGCTCCCATATCATCTGCTTGCTCACTTCTATGTGGTCCACGTGGTTGACGTTGACGGTCGTCGACACAGCCTCGGGAGCATCGGCATTGCGCTCGGCTACCGCGGGCTCCTCTATCACATAGGCACCGTCGCGCATCACCCGCAGCGGAAGCGGGCGTATACGGGCGTTGCGGGCGCGGAGCACGTCGATAAAGAGCAGGAACTTCTCGGTATCCTTCAGTCGGTCATTGGCAAGCGTCATGGCGGCGTCAAATGAAGCGCCCTGACCGGCGTTCATGCACGTACATTCCACCACGATCATCTCGTTGATACCCTCGGCGGTGCGCTTGGTGAGCAGCGATACGTCGTCGTTGACACTGTCGGGAAACGACTCGTTGACGAGCCACGCCCCGGCAAAGGCATGTCCTTTCACCATCACTACCACAGGATGGATACCCACCGCTTCGAGGCACCCGGCATAGAGCAGGGTCATGTCGAGGCAGTTGGCCATGCGTGTGGAGAGTATGTCGCTGTAGAGCCTCACGCGCTGGCCGTAGTCCTCAAAACTTGCGGGCGCGGTGCAATACACTATCTGCTGCTCGGCAATGGCCTCGTAGATTGCCGCCATCTGGAGCTTCACGCGATTGGGGTCGCGGGTCTGATACTCGTCAAGCGACGGCGAGCCGGTCCACTTGTCAAGTATCTCGCTCGCGCGCCGCAATATGGGAGCTATCTCGGGATGATTTGGGGTGATAAAGGCCGCGACCATGGCCGGGAGCACATTAATACCGCCCCACTGGTCAAAAGCCAGCAGCGATATTTCAGCGCGGTGAGTGGCGAGCACTGCGTCGCCGCTCTTCACCTCCACCTTTATCAGCCCCTCGATGCGCTCGGTGAGGTCAGAAAGGAATGTGGTGGAGATGTGTACCGGCACATCCTGAAGTGCCACCTGCGCTCCGGGGGCGATACTATCGATGTGGAGCGAAAGCTCGTCGGCTATCTCGGGGTCAAACGTCACGCTTACGTTCAGGTCATCAAGAGCCGCTTCGCCGGTATTTTTTACTATAATTTCGCGAATCACCGGGACGTGATTCTGCTGCATGGAAAAATTAATTACCGGGAGGTGGCTCAGACTGACTTCGACGCTCATAGCTTTAGAGAGAATTATTGCACAAGGTTGATTCTGCAAAATTACTCAAAAGCAAGCTAATACGCAAACCAAAATGACCCGCCGGCCCAACATTACTTCGCCGACTTGTAGTTAAATACCGGGCGGATGATGGAGTCAATATTCACCGTGTCGGCAATATTGGCTATGATTTCAGCCGCGGGCTTGTAGACCATGGGCGACTCGTCGCGGGTGAAGTCGTTGACGGTCTCGGAGTAGATGCCCTGCATCGAGGCGCGGAAGTCGTCCATCGTGATACGCTTGTAGGCCTCGGAGCGGCTGAGCACTCGCCCTGCGCCGTGGGGTGCCGAGCGGTTCCAGTCAGGATTACCCTTGCCGGTGCATATGAGCGAACCGTCGCGCATGTTGAGCGGGATGATACAGCGCTCCCCCTCGGCGGCCGAGATCGACCCCTTGCGTATCATATTGTCGTCGCTGATGTAATTGTGTACCGATTCAAATTCCTCTTTCACCTCCACTCCGGGGAAATGCTTCATCAGCAGCATGGCTATGAGCCGGCGGTTGAGCACCGCCCAGCGCTGGCACAGGCGCATGTCATGGAGATACTCTTCGCGCGCCTCTCCCTCTACGTAGCACAGCGCGGCGGGCAGACGGGGAGTGGCTATTTCGGCCTCGCGACGCATCTTCTTGATTACCTGCTGCAACTCGTCGCGGCGGCCGGCGGCTTTGTATTCCTCGATGGTGCTACGGATGCGTTCTTCGAGCTCATCGGCTCCGTCAGAGAGATGCTTTACGGCGCGGGCCTGATAGAGGTCGGCCACCTGCTTGCCGAGGTTGCGCGACCCGGTGTGGATCACGAGGTAAAGGTTGCCCTCGTCGTCGCGGTCAAGTTCGATAAAGTGGTTGCCGCCGCCGAGCGAACCAATCGAGCGGTTGACGCGCCCGGTGTCCTTGAGTTCGCGGTAGCAATGCAGCTGCATCACGAGCGACTTGGCCTCGCGGTATATTTCCATCTCCTCTCCCACAAGGGGCTTGAAGCCAAGCTTTTCCACGCGGGTATCATGGCCCGAGGGAATGGTGGCGAGGATATGCTCGTTGAAGGCGTGGTAGTCTACGTCGGCCACCTTGCCGAGGTTGAGCACGCGCATTCCGCAGCCTATGTCCACGCCCACGATATTGGGAATCACCTTGTCGCCCAGGTCGCCGGTAAAACCTATCACGCACCCGGCGCCGGCATGCACGTCGGGCATGATACGGATTTTCTTGTCAGCAAACACGTCGATTTCAAGGAGTTCACTTATCTGATCAAGAGCGCTCTGCTCTACGTTGTCGGTAAAAATCTTTACATCGTGACCTTCTATTGTTTTCATAATTCTGATGATTTATTTGTTTTACGATGCAAAGTAAATACCCCGGTGCGCAATCATCTTGCGCACCAAGAAAAAAATGAAGATTTTTTCTTATTTTACCAATTCGGCGCGGGTGACATCGTCATTTACCTCGCCCCACATCACAGCGGCACGACCGCCCGCGCGGGGCTCGCGAAATTTATATATCCAGAATCGCCTCACCTCGCTGTTGCCATCGGCATCGGTGAGCACGAGGTCGCGTACCGCAGTGCGTTGTGCTCCTGAGAGGAACCCCGGCGGGTCGAAAGGCGTGACGGTATCGGTGCCTATAAGGTAGCCGCGATAGATGCCCACGCGTGCGTTTCCGTCGAGCTGGCGGATAGAATCAATCGAGAAATCCGTAAAACATTCGGGCACTACGGCAAGCATCTTGCCGCGCTCGCTGCGGCACGCGTTGGCGCACGCCATCTGAAATGCGCTCCCGAGCACGTCGGTAGTGGGGAGTCGTAAAGCCGTGCGCGGTTCGTCGGCCGGCGAAAGCAGGTCGCGACATACGGTGCCGGTCTCTGAAGCCTCAGCCTCGCGGTAAATCTCCTCATTTTCAGCATTAAGCCTATACTGAAAACTGATAGCGCTTGCCATTACAGCCGTCACAAATACTCCGGCACCTACAAGCAATAATTTGCGCAGCGTAACCCCCACTTTCACTCCTTGCCACCGGCGGAAAAGTGCGACAGTGGCAAAGAGCTCCGCTTGCCATCCGTAGCGTCCCGACGGGTCGAGCAAGATGCTCATTATCAGCGAATAAAATGCCATAAGCGATGCCGCCACGAGCAAATCATCCTTCAGCCAACCGCCCGCTTTTTTCAGGCACACCACCCACACGGCTACGAGCACCCATGCAAGCGGCTCTATTTTTACAGTAATCAATATATTGGAAATCAGAGAATTGCTCCCCAACTCTCCTGAAGCGCGCTGCCACTCGCCCGGCGATGCGAGCACTGCTATCGTGCCCGCAAGCAATGCCGCAAGCATAGTCCATTGGCCCGACGTAAGCCTGAATCGGCGAATCATCGCCAACGTGCCTACTGTGGCCACGAGGCAGAGCGCACTCCCGTCGTGAAACCACGCGCCGAAAAATCCGCACAGCGCACCCGCCGCTACGAGTGCCCGCGAAAGCGACTGCCGGCAATATAGATATATGAATGGCAGGATGAGCGCGCTTGTAAAGAGATAATTGAGCGCGTAATCCCACATCATCATGCGGTCGCGCCACGGCCACGCCACAAGCGAGAGCGCCCATATCAGCAGCAACGCCTGCCAGCGTCTCTTGTCGCAGGCCATCAGCGTCACCATATAGAAAATCCACGCTGCGCAGCATCCTGTCAGTAAGGCTCTTACCCACTGCGGGAGAAGCCATGCGCCCAAGGGGGCAAGGATATTGGAGAGTCGGCCGTTATTGTCGAGATACATCAGAGCGACATGTCCTCGCCACGCTTCCCATGAAAAATGCGCGGAGGCTCCGGGCGCGTCGGCCTCGGGTAGCACGGCCGACTGGGCCATAAACACAAGGTCGTCCTGCATGAGCGGCGTCCACAGCGCGAGCAGGAAGAAAGCTGCCGCGATCGTCGCGAGCAGTGCGCGGAACATCCTTGTATCGCGAATGGTCATGACGGCAACACGCGGATTATGGTCAGGCCGTCGCGTATGGGAAGGATTACCGTTTCGAGCCGCGGGTCGCGGGCCACATAGTCGTTAAAGGCTGCCACGCCCATCGTCTGTGCATCGTGACTCGTCTCTGTATCAGCCACTTTGCCGTCCCACAGGGTATTGTCGGCGATAATAAATCCGCCCGGCTTCATGCGGGGAAGCAGTGCGTCGAGATACTCTACATAGTTGCGCTTGTTGGCGTCGATATAGGCCATGTCCCATGTACCCCCGATCTCGGGAATAAGCGCCAGAGCGTCGCCTATATGGAGCGTGATGCGGTGGCCGAAGGGTGAGGCGTCAAACGTAGCCCGTATGTCGTCGGCCCACTCGTCGTTGATTTCCACGGTGTGGAGTTCGGCATCATCAGCAAGCGCCTCGGCGATACACAGAGCGGAGTATCCGGTATATGTCCCCAGCTCGATCACGCGCTTCGGAGCCGCCATCGCCGTCAGCATCTTCAGGATTCGCCCTTGCAGGTGACCTGAGCACATGCGGGGATAGAGGCGGTGAAGATGGGTGTGACGGTAGAGCTTGCGCAACAGCTCTGGCTCGGGCGAAATATGGTCGAGGATGTAGCGGTCGAGTTCTGGCGTCATAGCAGAAAGTATTGAATAGCAAGAAGATACGACTGCGCACCGAGTCCGCTTATCACTCCGCGGCAAGCAGGCGCGATGAGTGAGCGGCGGCGTATCTCCTCGCGGGCGGCTACGTTGGATATATGCACCTCGATTACGGGCACGGTGATGGCCGCGATGCAGTCGGCAATGGCGAGGGAGGTGTGGGTATACGCGCCGGCATTGAGCACAATTCCGTCACAATCAGCCGATTGCAGGCGGTCGATAATGTCGCCTTCATGGTTGGATTGATAATACACCAGCTGCGCCTCAAGGGCAAAATACCGCTGAAGCGTCTCCATCATCTCCATCCACGACTCGTTGCCGTAGATCTCGGGCTCGCGCTTGCCCAGAAGGTTGAGATTAGGACCGTTGATTATAAGTATTTTCTTCATTGTCAAAGATTTACCAAATACCACATAGCCACAGTGGAGAGCACCATAAGTATCATAAGTATCCACGCTACGGCCGGGCGGGTGTTATAGCTTATCCACGCCAGCCAGCCTGAGAGCATGAGGTAAAACGGATAGCCCCACACTATAGTGCGCCACTCCTCGTGCCCTTGCGGGAGCGCCGAGAGTAGTGCCGGTGTGGAAAATACCGGCAGAATAAGCACTATAATCAATATCTTCACCCACAGCGGGGCGTCGGTCGACGGATAGCGGCTCATTTTTTCGATGCCTCCTCCTTGCGGCGACGTTTTTCCTCAGCTTGCTCGGCGCGATAGGCCTCCACGGTGAGGCGTATTCCCTCGTCGAGGTCTATGCGGGGGGAGAAACCCCAGTCGGCCACGGCGGGTGTGATGTCACATGACCAGTTGCGCTGCTTCATGATTTTAAATTTGTCGCGGTTGAGGGTCATGGCTTTATTCTTGGCCACGCCGTATTTCTCGCTCACGGCCGATGCGATTTTCACCACCCACAGCGGCAACCTCACCGGGATGGCAAAACTGCGCCCGAGATGGCGGCACACTATTCTCCGGAATTCGGCCTGGGAATAAGCCCGCGGCTCCGAGACGATATAGGTGCGGTGGATGGGGGCACGCTCGGCGGCGTCGAATATGGCGCGGGCGAGGTCTTCCACATATATAAATGTAAGCATCTGCCGGCGGAATCCCACGCCGAAATCCCAGTGGGCGTCGATGCTCTTTATCATCATCAGGTAGTCCTGCTCGTGGGGACCGTAGACGCCGGTGGGGCGAAGGATTATCCACGGAAACTTCTCGGGCTGCGTCATCAGCTCGGTCTCGGCCTTGACTTTCGACAGGCCGTAGCGGGTATCGGGCTGCGGCACGAGGCCGTCGTGTAGCGGGGTATAATTCTTCTCGTCGCCGGGGCCGAGGGCCGAGAGCGACGACATGTATACGAATCGCTCAGGCTCCTTCCCTGACTCATGCAGGGCATTGAGGAAGTTGCGCAAGTACTGGAAGTTGATGCGGTTGAAGTCGAGGAAGTTCATGCACTTCGTGGCGCCGAGATTGTATATAATGTAGTCCCAGCGCTCCCCATCGGGAAGTGCCGCCGCGAGCTGGCCGGCCATGGCGGTGGAGTCGTCGTAGTTGAGCACGAGGAAGTTAAGTCGCTCGTCGGCAAGGAAGCGGCGGGAGGTAGTCTCGCGCACTCCGCACCATGTCTCGTAGCCGCGCCTGAGGCTCTCGGACGCTATGAAGCCGCCTATGAAGCCGCCGGCGCCTATTATCAATACACGCTTATTCATAAAATTCGCTGAACAGGTCAATATATTTCTCGGCAATCTTCTCGGTCGAGAATTTCTCGCGCACGCTCTCGTGAAGTTTTTCGCGTGAGATGTCGGCATCGAGCGCCCACAGTATACCCTTGACCACTGACTGCACGTCGCGGTAATCGGCAATATATCCGGTAGAAAGATGCTCGATAATGTCAGTCTGGCCGCCGCGGCCGAATGTCACGGGTATCGCCCCTCCGGCCTGACCTTCGATGATGGTACCGGGCAGGGTCTCGTAGAGGCTTGTAGAGAGCGACACCTTGGCTACGGAGTTGAGGTGGCGTATTATCTTGGGGTCGTTGATGCGGCCGGTGAAGTAGTGGTTCATGCGCAGCCCGTCGAGTATCTTGGGGTCGCGGATGTTGCCGTAGAATATCGCCACGCACTCCGAGGCTACCTCGGGATAGTTGTCAAATATATAGTTGAGCGCCTCCACGGCCATGTCGATACCCTTGATGGGGTCGTCGAGGCGGGCGGCTCCGAAGAGTATTATCTTCTTGCCGGCGTAGGGGCGGAGGTTGGGCACCACGCGACGGGGTTCGGTAAAAAATTCGTCGACAGGGAAGGCGTTGGGTATCGTGCGCACGTCTGCGTCGCGCAGCAGCGAACTCTTGCGCGCCCGCTTTTCGAGCCACGACGACACGGCCACAAATTTCACCGGCACCTGACTGTACACCTCCTGCTTGCGCTTCCATATACGGTGGGATATGTCGCCCGGACGTGCCGCGCCGCCCAGGAAGGGGCAGTCGCCGCATTCCTTCTCGTAGCGGTCACACTCGTAAGAGTGGTGGCATATTCCGGTCATCGACCACATATCGTGCATGGTCCACACTAATTTCTTGCCGTCACGGTGCAGCTTCAGCAGCTCCCTGACGCCCATAAGTCCCTGATTTATCCAGTTGAGGCACACTATATCAGCCTCCTTCACCCACGGATGCGAGGCTATGCCTTGCGAAAACTCGCCGGTGGAGACCTTGAAGAGGTTATCGTAATTAAAACCGTTGTACCAGAATATCTTGGCTCGCTCAAGCATAAATCTCACGGCGCGGGTGAAGCGGGTGCCCACCTTGTCGATGCGCGGGTCACGGCTTGTCTTGGTATACACGAGCATCTTCACGTCAAGGCCGGCCTGAAGCAGCGCCTGCATGAGGCGGAATGTCACTATAGCGGCACCGCCCAGGGTCTCGCTGTGGTTTACGAGCAGAATCTTCTTTCCCGCGAGCACGGCGGGGAGGGAGAATGGTGTTGTAGTGGTAGCGGGAGTTGTCATCTCTTATTTTTTGGGATGATTGTCAAAATTCTATAGCAGCACCCACCTCCACGATTTTCACGTTCTTGAGTCCTAATCGGGCTTCAAGGTAGCGGCAAAGTTCGTCGCGGCTTTTGGCCTGCATGGGGCGGGAATATTTCACAAGGGCCACGTTGACCGTATCGAGGCGGCCCAACTGATTGCGGGCAAATACGGCACGTGTCACTGCAAGGTCACTTATCTGCGGGAACACCACTCTCACCTCAGGCATGATCTGCCCCGACACCGAGTCAGTGGCGCGGAAGTTATTGACTATCACCGTCAGCGAGTCTATCGTCTGCTGCTTGCGGGCGATGTCGGCCTGCGAGAGCTGATAGATGTCGCGCAGCGACGTATCGCTCAGGCCAGCGGCAGCGGCCATATCGCGGGTATCACCCTGGATGATATTGAGCTTGACTCCTTCGAGCGAATAGAGCGGCAGCTGCTTCTCCATAGCCGCCTGCAGGGAGTCGGCCGGCAGTATCTTGCCTATGAGGGTAATGTTGATAGAGCGCTGCCCGTTTTGATTCACGGCGCTTTCTGACAGCACTGTAGTGGAGGGGAAGCGGAATTGCTCGTTGACAAATCGCGTGGCGTTGATCTCAAATCTCGACTGCTGGAGCATCCTATAGGTCATCCACAAGCTCGGTATCATGGCAAGCACGGCCACTGTGTAGACCACGCGGCGTATCTTGCGGGCGCGCACCTCGTCGCTCTGCGCTTTCTTCTGATATTTCATCAGCTTCACGCCTATAAAGGTGGCGAGAGCTATGTAAACGGAGTTGATAAGAAACAGATACAGAGCGCCTAAGAAATAGGCCGGCTGCCAGGTGGCCAATCCGTAGCCCACGGTGCAGAGCGGGGGCATGAGCGCCGTGGCTATGGCCACGCCGGGTATCACATTGCCCTTTGACCGGCTGCCTATGGCTATGATGCCGGCCGCGCCGCCGAAGAAGCCTATCAGCACATCATATATAGTGGGCGACGTGCGGGCAAGGAGCTCGCTATGTCCCTCGCTCACAGGCGATATGAGGAAGTAGATCGTGGAGGCTATCACCGAAAATCCGGCTGCCATCACGAGGTTTCTCACACTCCGCTTAAGCAACTCGTAATCCTCGATACCCACGCCCAGACCTATGCCTATGATAGGTCCCATGAGCGGCGATATAAGCATCGCGCCTATGATCACGGCCGTGGAATTGGTATTGAGTCCCAGCGACGCGATGAAGATGGCGATGATGAGAATCACTATATTCGTGCCGCGAAACGACACTCCGTCTCTTATTGCAGCCTCGGCATCTTCCTGCGACACAAGGTAGCCCGATAGCGCGAAATAGCTCGTCAGGGTCGACTTAATGTGATCAATTAGTTTATTCATATCTGCAAAGATAAGAAAAAATTCAAAATCCACATTATATAATGACCAAATTCACCACGCCGTAATGAAAGTGTTGCAGAGGTGTAACAATCACCCTTATTCCGCTTACTCGCCGCGAGGCTTTTCGCGAAAATTTTACTACTTTTGCTCAAGTAATTTTTCCACCGCTCCACATCATGCGCCTGCTTTTTATTCTTCTTTCGCTTGCTTTTGCTGCCGGTTTTCACACCCGGGCGGCTTCGACCGACTCTCGCCACCGCATCTTGATAAGTACTGATATAGGTGGCACCGACCCCGATGATAATCAGTCGATGACTCATCTTCTCATGTACGCCAACGAGTTTGACATCGAGGGACTCGTCTCTTCGCCGTCCTACGGCACAGGTTCCAAAGAGGAAATCCTGCGTATGATCGACATGTATCGCCATGATCTGCCGCTGCTTGAGGCCGGGCTCCGCCGCGACTTCGGTTCGGAGCGCGGTTCGTATCCGTCGCCTGAATTTCTTGAATCTGTCACCGTGCAAGGCAGTCGCTCAGCGGCTCCGCTGAGGGGTTTCTCCAGCCCTACGGAGGGCTCGGAGTGGATAGTGAAGTGTGCCCGCTCGGCCGACGATCGCCCGCTGTGGGTATTGGTATGGGGTGCGCTTGAGGATGTCGCGCAGGCGCTTCACGATGCTCCCGATATTGCCGAAAAGATACGCGTCTACTGGATAGGTGGCCCCAATAAGAAGTGGGGATGCAATGCCTACGACTATATCGCCCGCAATTTTCCCTCGCTGTGGTTTATCGAAAACAACGCCTCTTACCGCGGCTTTATCGGCTCGGCTTCTGATCAGTCGGCTTACCAGGCTCCGTTTTGGGAGTCGTTTATGAAGGGAGCCGGGGTGCTGGGCGATGATTTCGTGAATTATTACAAGGGCATCGTGAAGATGGGCGACTCTCCTTCTCTTTTCTACCTCATGAATGGCGACGCCGATCGCCCTGACTCTGACCACTGGGGTGGCCGCTTTGAGCCGCTTAATTACTCTCCGGCTTATGTAGTGACCGGTGCGCTGAGCGCCGGCGATACCGTGCCCTGCTACTCGCTCATGGAGTGGCGCATCAAGGGGCCGGTGGCCGACCTGCCCGCCGACTCGGCCTGCATCACCCTCACCATTGACCGCCAGGAGTGGCCGGGTTACTATGATGGCGAAGGATGCTACGTGGTGAGATACTCTCCCAAAGCTCCCGCACGTCTCCCCTACTCGCTCTCCTCCACCGTCGCCGGCTTCCCCGCCCATGAGGGTATATTCACTGTAGCTGACCGCTGGCCGGGGGAGCAATATCTGGGCAACGATTCTACCCTCTCTGCCCGCCACATTCCGCTCGCCGGCCCCCGGCAACCCTCTCGCTGGTACACTGACATTCAGGACTATACCGAGAAGTGGCAGGGTAGCCCCACTATCGCGCGGCATCGCGACGAAATCATGCGCGACTGGGCAGCCCGACTGGCTTGGCTCAAAAGATAGTTTTAAAAAAATTACGATTTTTCTTGCATATTGAAAAAATATGCATTACCTTTGCACCGCAAAAGCACTGATGGTGAGCATAGCTCAGTTGGTTAGAGCGTCGGATTGTGGTTCCGAAGGTCGAGGGTTCGAGACCCTCTGTTCACCCCACCTAAAGGTCATCCTCCCACCGAGGATGACTTTTTTATACATCAAAAAAATATGGCATAATTGTAAAAAATCGCGAAATCCGGCATCGCCACGCCATGGAGCATGAAGGCTCGGCGATGGATTGTACACGGCCACGACGGTAGATTGCGCGTCGGGCGTAGGGACGTCGCTGTGCGACGTTTCCTGGAAGCGCAATAAGCTATCATTCTGTCATGCAATAAGTTACCATCATCCCTTCTCCGACACGTCGCGCAGCGACGCCCCTACACCCGCCTACCTAAATTCTAAATTTTAAATTAAAAAAAGAGAGGGGCTCTCACGAGTACCTCTCTCTCCATTCATCACATTATGCTTATTTCAGTGCTATTTCTTTCTAAGAGTATGTAGTTGCGTCTCTATTATACTGTTAAGTTTTTTACGCTATATTGTCCTATTATCAAATATATCGGCTCGCTACCACGTCCCAGTCGACGATGCTCCACAGAGCTGCGAGAGCGTCGGCGCGACGGTTTTGGTAATCGAGATAGTAGGCGTGCTCCCACACATCAAATACCAGAAGCGGCGTAAGTCCCTGTGTAAGAGGGTTGCCGGCGTTGGAGGTAGGTGTGATGAAGAGCTTACCTTCGTCGTCCTTCGAGAGCCATATCCAGCCTGAACCGAAGATGCCTGTTCCGGCCTCCACAAATTCCTTCTTAAACTGCTCCACCGAGCCATACTGCTCCTCGATCTTGTGGCGCAGATGTCCGTCGGGCTCATGCGCGCCGTCGGGCGAGAAGGTGAAGAAATAAAATATGTGGTTCCAGGCCTGCGATGCGTTGTTAAAAAGCGGTCCCTCGGCCTGACGGATTATATCCTCAAGAGCCATATCCTCATATTCGGTATCCTTAATCAGTCGGTTAAGGTTGTCGATATAAGTCTTTTCATGCTTGCCGTAGTGATAGTCAACGGTTTCGCGGGATATCGCCGGTGCAAGTGCATCGTGGGCGTAGGGAAGTTCGGGCTGAGTATATTTCATAATTCTGAGTCTTTTATTAGGTTTTTACTACACCATTACAACACCCGCCGGGGCCGGATAGTTCTGTCCCGCAGTGACATTAACATATATTAATATCCGTTATCACGCCGTCACGGCGGTTTTTTCATTACCTTTGTGCATCCGTAAAAATTGAAATTACACTTTATAAATATTCAAAGAGCAATGAAAGTAAAATTCGGTTATGCCGTGGCAATCGCCTCGGCCCTTGCCCTGACCGGTTGCGGCAAAAAGATGAATCAGTTTGCCGCCGACTATTTTTCAGTCACCCCTAATCCTCTTGAAGTCGTAGGCACCAATGTTCCCGCCGTAGTCACCGGCCACATTCCTGCCAAGTTCTTCGTGAAAGACGCCGTAGTCACCGTCACTCCCGTGCTCGTGTATGACGGCACATCAGCCTCGGCCTCGTCCATGACTTTCCAGGGCGAGAAGGTGCGCGGCAACAATCCCGTGATCTCTTACGTATCAGGCGGCGCCGTGTCGATTCCCGCTAATTTCACCTACGTCCCCGAGATGCGCCGCAGCGAGCTTTATCTTGACTTCAACGTCACCCAGGGCTCGAAGCAGTATGTGCTTCCCCGCGTGAAGGTGGCCGACGGTGTGGTGGCTACTGCCGCTCTGGCCGATGCCGCTACCGTCAATCCCGCCTTGGCTGCCGACAAGTTCCAGCGCATCATCAACGAGCGCTATACCGCCGACATCCACTTCCTCATCAATCAGGCCAATCTCCGCAAGGGTGAGCTCGAAAGCGACCAGGTGCTCCGCTTCCACCGCGACCTCGCTACCGCAGCCGCCGACTCGTCGATGGTAATCGAGGAAATCAATATTTCTTCTTACGCTTCACCCGAGGGTAAGCTCGACTTCAACACCAAGCTCGCCCAGCAGCGCGAGGTCAATACTTCGGGCTACCTCAAGGATCGCCTGAAGAAGGATAAGGTGACCGAGTTTGGCGAACTCACCGCCAACTTCACCCCCGAGGACTGGGAAGGCTTCCGTCGTCTCGTGGCCGCCAGCAATATCCAGGATAAGGACCTCATCATCTCCGTCCTCTCCATGTACAAGGATCCCGAGGAGCGCGAGCGCGAGATTCGCAACCTCTCTTCGGTATTCGATCAGCTCGCCGACGAGATTCTCCCCCAGCTCCGCTACTCGCGCATGACCGCTTCGGTCAACATCATAGGCAAGAGCGACGCTGAAATCAATGCCGCCTTTGACTCCGACCCCTCTTCGCTCAGCGTCGACGAGCTCCTCTATGCCGCCACGCTCACCGATGATCTCAACCGCAAGAGCGCTGTCTATACTGCCGTAACCCGCCTGTTCCCTGACGATTACCGCGGCTTCAACAACCTCGGTATGGTGCAGTATCAGCAGAAGGACTACGATGCCGCCATGGCAAGCTTCAAGCGCGCTTCGCGCCTCAACCCCAACGCTCCCGAGTCGCAGATGAACCAGGGCCTTATCGCTCTTATCAACGATGACTTCCGTGCCGCCAACTCTTCATTTGGCCGCGCTGCCGGCCTCGACGAGCTCGGCGAAGCTCTCGGCGTGCTCTACCTCCGTCAGGGTGACGCTCAGGCTGCTGCCAAGGCTTTCGGCAACGATAAGTCCAACAATGCCGCCCTCGCTCAGATCCTCACCAAGGACTACGCCAAGGCCAAGAACACTCTTGCCGCTATCGCCGACCCCGACGCTACTACTTTCTACCTCATGGCAGTGCTCGGCGCCCGCACC
The DNA here is from genome assembly GCA_964477665.1 of uncultured Staphylococcus sp. GTDB lineage: Bacteria > Bacteroidota > Bacteroidia > Bacteroidales > Muribaculaceae > Duncaniella. The sequence goes on along the minus strand of CAYZFG010000025.1, from coordinate 7,025 downwards.
GGCAACGCCACTATGGTGACCTCCAACCTCCGTCAGGCCGTGAAGCTCAACCCCGAAATGGGTCGTCAGGCCGCCTCTGACCTCGAATTTGCTTCTTACAACATCTCATCTGTTCTCAATAAGTAAAATTTCATTTCTTATAATAATCGGGAGCTCCCTCATAAGGCAGCTCCCGATTTTTCTGATAAATATTAGATCATCGTTTTGCTCATTATTCGTAGGGACGTCGCTGTGCGACGTTTCCTTGTACAGCAATATGCTATCATTCTATCTCGCAGCAAGTTACCATTAGCACCTCCCGGAAACGTCGCGCAGCGACGTCCCTACATCGCTTCCCCGATTTATGTTATAAAACATAAAAATCTTCACTCCTCACCCCGAGAAAAATTCGTATCTTTGCGCGGGAAACCATGATCAGAATCAATCTAACCTAAATAATACCAATTTAACCTAAACAACATGAAAAAAATCTTTACTTTACTCACGGTATTATTGTGTGCGTTGATGGCTAATGCCCAAACGTACCAATTTTACTACAACGGTAAGACTGAAGTAATGGAACCTCAAGGATTTTTTGTAAAATCTGCGACATGGAATCCAAACACCAAGTACACCGGTACAATTGTCATCGCCGATGGCTCGACTGTTGAATGTAAACAGGGCATAAAAATGGAAGGCGCTACTGACATTGGTTTCTCAACTGAGCGTACCGCCACAGTAAAAATCGTTCAGTCTCTCACATCGAATGATAGTAAAAACATTAAATTCGATGGCGAAACTCTTACTGATGGAGTAGACAATCCTGAAGGCTTTAAGACCTCTCGTGTTTTCACTATTACCGGTGTCGCTGTAGGCGACCATCATATCACTCGCGGAAATGGTGAAACAGGCATTATTTATGTTTGTGTAACTCTCGATGAGCTTAAAGGCGAGCAGCTCCCCGCTCCCGAAATCACATTCGTTAAGACTACCGGCGAAGTGACCATCGCTCCCGTAGCTAACGCCACAAAGGTGGTTTACACTACCGATGGGTCTTTCCCCACCGATGAGTCTACCGAGTATACTGCTCCCTTCACCGTAGCTGACGGCACTGTAGTTAAGGCTATGGCTATAGGCGACGGCGAGAATTATGCTAATTCTTCCGTTGCCGAAGTGGAAGTACTTCTTGAAGGCCTCACCTGCGAAGCTCCCGTGTTCGCTCAGTTCAACGGTACTTTCGCTCTCTCTACCGAGACCAAGCTCGCTTCTTGCGAATACTCTCTCGACGGCACCACTTGGGTGGCATACACCATGCCCGTTACCCTTACCGAGACCGCTACCGTAAAGGCTCGCTCAGTACGTGCCAACTGGACCAACTCTGAGGTTGCCGAAGCTGAAGTAGTTGCTCTTCCCGCTCTCAAGGGTACCAAGCGAGTTTACCTCGGCGGTGGTGCGTTTGAAATCGTAGCCGCTTCTGCCGATAAGGGTGGCGTGCTCAAGGGTATCGCCGACGGCGAAGCCGATGGTTACTCTATCGAAATCAATGTTGCCAACAAGGGCTGGGGCAAGGGTGAAAAAGTCACCGTTGCCGCAGACACCGAATACACTACTTACTACGGCTCTAACGGCGCTCAAAACGTGCTCAACCTCCCAGAAGGTGTCACCGTTAAGCGTGTAACTTTCTTCAGCTATATGCCCGCTCTCGGCCGCGTTTCAGGTTGGAACGAAGTGGCCGGTGAGACTTACAACCAGTATAAGGAAATTCCTCTGGCTTCTCAGAACACCGCTACCCCCGACGTTCGTATCTTCGATCTTAACGACGTGACCGGCAGCTTCACTTTCGCTCAGACCGGCGAACGCCCCAACTTCATGATCGCTCTCGACATCGTTGATCCCGATGCCGAGCCCGAACCCGGCAATAACTTCGGCGACGCAGCTCTCGCAGCTCCCTCGGTATACCCCACCAACAACAGCACCATGATGCAGCTCGCAGGTGGCATCAACCTCACTTTCGAAGCTGAAGTTCAGGCTGAAGGTAAGGCTACCCTCGGCGACAAGGAAGTAGCTCTGATCGCCGTTGACAATCAGGTATTCATCCCCTACGAAGGCCTCGAACCCCTCACCGAATACGTCCTCACCATCCCCGCCGGTTCTATCGGTAACGCCGAGGCTCAGAACCAGGAAGACCTCGTCTACACCTTCACCACCCGCATGGCCGACGTGCTCTTCTACGCCGACTTCAACGTATACCCCGAAGGCTACTACAACGAATACACCTCCAAGTTCACCGGCTCTACTAATATCGACATCATCAAGAAGAATGCCACTACTGAGGTAAATGTAGGCGGTATGATTTTCCATGGTGAAGGCTCTAATGGCCGTATCGTAGCTATGAACGGTGGCAACATCCTCGAATCTGATACCGAAACTGACGGTGGCGCTTCTGCTCGTTGCATCCAGATGATCGCCGGTAGCAACAAGCTCTATGTTGAGTTCCCCGCTATCGAAGGCCCCGCTGAAGTTACCTTCTACATCGGCAATGCCGGCAGCAAGACTGGCTCATTCTTCCTTACCGACGAGAACGGTGACGTTGCTAACCCCTTAGCAACATTTGAGTTTGCCAATGCCAACAAGACCATGCACAAGTTTACCTACTCCTATCCTTATAAGGGCAGCGTAAATCTCCGCCTCTATAACAATGGTGTACAGCTCAACGTCAACGACGCTCTCTTCATCAAGGGTGAAGGCGAAGGTATCGACAAGCCCGTCTACAAAGACGAGGAAGCTCCCGTGCTCGCATTCTCTTGGCCCTCTGCCGCTCCCTACGCTCCCGTTGAAGGCAACATCGTCCTCATCTACAACGAGCCCATCGTAGCTGCCGCCAAGGCTGTAGTCAACGGCGTTGAGACTGAAATCACCGTTGATGACAAGACCGCTACCATCGCTTACGCAGGTCTCGAAAAGGGTAAGACTTACACCGTAGAAATCCCCGCCATAGCCGACGAAGCCGGTAACGCTACCGAGCCCTTCACCATGACTATCGCTACCGAGGCTGAGACTACCCTCTTCTACACTGACTTCAACTACTTCCCCTACAGCTACTGGGATGCTTTCCACATGTACCCCATGGACGGCGCTGACAACGGCGATATCCTCGCTAAGAACTCTACCGACCAGAAGGTAACCTTCGGCGGCATCACTTACGAAGTAGGCGCTACTGCCGGCCGCGTTGTGGCTATGGGTAAGTCTAACCTCCTCGGTACCACCGACGAAGAAAACCTCGGCGCAACTGCTCGCTGCATCCAGATCAGCGGTGGCGGCGACGCTCTCTACGCTGAGCTCCCCTCTGTTCAGGGTCCCGCTGAAATCACCCTTTGGGTAGGTAACTCTGCCGCTAAGGAAGGTACCTTCGAGCTCCGCAACGGTGCTTCTGTCGACGCTCTCGCTACATTCGACCTCACTGCCGAGAAGAAGATGTTTAAGTTCTCTTACAAGTTTGTCCCCACTGAAGAAGTTGCATTCCGCATCTACAACATGGGCAACCAGTTCAACATCCACGACATCCTCGTAGTTAAGGCCGACACCGGTTCAAGCGCCATCGACGCTATCGCCGCTGCTGCCGACGAAGCCCCCGTGGTTTACTACAACCTCCAGGGTCAGCGCGTTGCCAACCCCGCCGCCGGTCTCTACATCCGCGTTCAGGGCAATGACGTGCAGAAAGTCCTCGTGAAGTAATCAATCACTTCCCATATACCCGCCGCCCGCGCCCCCCGGCGCGGGCGGCCCTTTTTATATATAAATGTAAAATTGAAAATTGAAAATCATGAATCATAAATCACAAATCATGAATCATAAATCATAAATCCCCAAGGATTGTGCTTTGAACGAAGTGAAAAGTCCCCACCGCCCCTAAAAAAGCAAAAAATCCCTAATTCACTTGACATCGCCTTTAAAATATTGTAATTTTGCAGTCTCATGACCCGAAAGCGCCACAACGTAATCCCCCTGCTGAGCACCCGCCTCACCGCCACCGCCTCGGTAGCCCTCGTGCTCCTCATCGCCGCCATCGCAGCAGTGGCCGGGATAGTCATGCGCAATTTTTCTGATGCCGTGCGCGAGTCAGTAGGCTTCACCGTGATACTCCGCAGCGACATCACCGCCTCGCAGACCGATGCCGTGCGCCAGGCCCTCACCACCTCCCCCGGCATATCGCGCATCGAGTACAGCTCCGCCCAGAAAGTGCTGGAGCGCTGGCAACTCGACCTGGGCGAAGACATCGAGATACTCGCCGGCGGCAACCCCTTCTCGCCCGAATTTGAGGTCAACGTCACCGCCCCCTATGCCTCGGTCGACTCCATCGAAGTCATCACCGCACCCCTCGCCGCCATCCCTGAAATCGACGAGATAATCCCCCACACCACCATCGCCACCGAGCTCAATGCCACCTTCCACTCCGTCAGCCTCATCCTCGCCATAGTGGCCGCGGCGCTGCTCATCATCTCTTACGTATTGATTTCCAATACAGTGCGCCTCGCCATCTACGCCCGGCGCTTTGACATCCACACCATGCGCCTCGTGGGCGCCACGGCCGGATTCATCCGCCGTCCGTTCCTTACAGCCAATGTCGTCAACGGCCTCGTGGCCGGCCTCATAGCCTCGGTGCTCCTCACCGGCATCCTCTTCTACTGCCACTCGCTTGAGCCCCGCATAGTGGAGCTCGTGTCGCCCGTGGCCTACGCCGTCACGGTCCTCTCCACCATCGCCGGCGGCATCATAATATGTCTTATCGCAGCCCTGCTTGCCACCAACAAGTACCTGCGCCAGTCCTACGACGAAATGTTCCATTAACCCCATTAAAATGGCTCAGAAATACACTTCACCCACCCCCAAGCGCGGCGAGCTCATCAAGGAAGACTCTTCCGCCATGCCCCTTACGCGCATCAATTTCATCCTCATGGCCGCTGCCGGAGCCGCCATCGTTCTCGGCTTCCTGCTCATGCTCGGCTCTGCCACCACGGTAGATAATTTCGACGAAAGCATCTTCTCTACCCGCCGCACCGTCATAGGCCCCACCATCGCCTTTCTCGGCTTCATCTTCATGGGATTTGCCATCATGTATTCACCCCGCAAAAAATCATCTGACAAATAATGGAATGGTTTGACGCCCTCATTCTCGGCATCGTACAGGGACTTGCCGAGTACCTCCCCATCTCGTCGAGCGGCCACCTTGAGATCATGAAGCAGATCCTCGGCCTCGACATCGACCCCGACGCTTCGCTCGAATTCAGCGTGCTCCTCCACGTGGCCACCGTCCTCTCCACCATCGTGGTGCTCTGGCGCGAGTTCTGGCCGCTGGCCAAGTCATTTTTCACCATCAAGCTCGACGATAATTTCTACTACGTGTGCAAGATTCTCATCTCGTGTATCCCCGTAGGCATCGTCGGCGTATGCTTCAAGAAGCAGATCTCGGAGCTCTTTGACGGCAACCTCACCGTGGTAGGCGTCTGCCTCCTCGTCACAGCCCTCCTCCTCTGCTTCGCCTACTTCACCCGCACCCGCGAAGACCTCTCCCGCCCGCAGGCCTACCGCGGCCGCGACATCTCGTGGCTCGACGCCATCATCATCGGCTGCGCCCAGGCCGTAGCCGTGCTCCCCGGCCTCTCCCGCTCAGGCACCACTATAGCCACCGGTATCATGCTCGGCGACAACCGTGCCAAGGTAGCCAACTTCTCCTTCCTCATGGTCATCATCCCCATCCTCGGCGAGGGATTGCTTGACATGAAGGACATGCTTTTAGGCGAAGGCGTCACCACAGCCGCCGTAAGCCCCGTAGCCATGCTCATCGGCTTCCTCGCATCATTTATCGTAGGCTGCATCGCATGCAAGTGGATGCTTGAAATCGTCAAGAAAGGCAAGCTCGTATGGTTTGCCGTATATTGCGCCGCAGCCGGTATACTCTGTCTCATCTGGTAATGTCGCCTATGGACTTCATCACCGGAGAAACCCTCTGCATCGACAAGCCCTACGGCTGGACATCGTTTGACGCAGTCAAGCGACTGCGCGGCGTAATCCTCCACCGCCTCCACACCCGCAAGCTCAAGGTAGGCCACGCCGGCACGCTCGACCCGCTCGCCACCGGCGTCATGATCATCGTCACCGGCCGCTCCACCAAGCTCATCGAGCAGCTGCAGTCGGGCGTGAAGGAATACGTGGCCACGCTCAAGCTGGGCGCCACCACACCGTCGTTTGACCTCGAAACCGAAATTGACGCCACCCATCCCGTCGACCATATCACCCGCGAGCTCATCGACTCGGTCATCCCCCGCTTCGTCGGCACCATTCAGCAGACTCCCCCCGCATTCTCGGCCTGTAAGATCGACGGCGCCCGCGCCTACAAGATGGCCCGCAAAGGCCACGAGGTCAACCTCAAGCCCAAGACGCTCGTCATCGACCTAATCGAAGTAATAGACTTCAACCCTGAAGAGATGCTCCTCACCCTCCGCATCGTCTGCTCCAAGGGCACCTACATCCGCGCCCTTGCCCGTGACATCGGCGAGGCTCTCGGCTCGGGAGCCCATCTCACCGCTCTCCGTCGCACCCGCGTGGGCGACATCACCATCGACCGCTGCCTCACCATCGACCAGGCCGTCGAGCTCATCCGCAACTCTCCCGTCACCCTCCCCACATCTGACCCATTAGTCCCATAAGCCCCAACAATATGAAACTCTCAAATTTTAAATTCCGCCTCCCCGACAACCTCATAGCCCAGCAGCCCGCCGAAGAGCGCGACCAGTGTCGCCTCATGGTCGTAAACCGCCGCGACGGCTCCATTCAGCATTGCATATTCAAGGAAATCATCAATTTCTTCGACGACGGCGACCTCATGGTATTCAACGATACCAAGGTATTCCCCGCCCGCCTCGACGGCAACAAGGAAAAAACCGGAGCCCGCATCGAAGTATTCCTCCTCCGCGAGCTCAACGCCGAGCACAAGCTCTGGGACGTTCTCGTAGAACCCGCCCGCAAAATCCGCATCGGCAACAAGC
>CAYZFG010000024.1:0-32510 GCA_964477665.1 uncultured Staphylococcus sp. | reverse complement strand
TGACTTCATGGAAGTGTAGACACCCTTACGCTGCATCAGAAATATTAGTCGTAGGGCAAATAGAATGGCAAAAAGGCGCCCGTAGGTCGCCGATTTACTCGTAGCCCCGACCGCCGGAGCTCAGCGGAGGCGTTCGGGGAACGGGTTGATAATAAAATCATTGGCGTCCGAAGGCCGCCGATTAAATAGCCGTGCCGAGCATCTACAATCGGCGACCTTGCGGGCGCCTTTTTGCTATTCCATTTGTAAGTAAAGGATAGTTACTTTGCGGCGTCGGATAAGTTCAAGATATTTTTCTGTCAATCATTAAGTTACCGATAGATATTCCTGGAAACTCGCACAGCGACGTCCCTACATGCCATGTCATTTCTTCATGGTAGCTTCGGCCTCTGCAACCATCAAATAAATCCCTCTTAAAATAGCTCCGACATACTGAAAGGCGCGTGACTTGTTTTTTCTCGGAATATTTGTTAATTTTGCACCGCAAATTTGCAAATAATGGACTATTCATCTTACGATATACATCCTATTGTACTCGGTTATGACGAGATAGTGGCTCTGGCTCCGCAGCTCGACGGCAAGCGTCGATTCGTGGAGTGGCTGATCCACCTGCTCTCGGTCGACAAGTGCAACGACCTCCACTCACGTCTTTGCGATACTCCGGGTCCCGATTTCTGCCGACGCATGATCGAGGAGCTCGACATAAAGCTGAAAGTGGACAATGCCGAGATGCTTGACCACCTGCCCGAGGGGCCGTTTGTCACCGTGAGCAATCATCCTTTCGGTGCGCTCGACGGCGTGACTCTTATCGACCTCATTGGCAGCCGCCGCCCCGAGTTTAAGGTCATGGTCAACATGACTCTCAATTATATCTCAGCCCTCCGCCCCAGCTTCATAGCCGTAGACTCGCTCGCAAGCGACGATCCGGAGAAGAAAGCCGTTTCGGTAAGGGGTCTAAAAGAAGCCATGTCGCGCATACGCGACGGCTATCCCGTGGGCTTTTTCCCCGCCGGTGCCGTGGCCAAGCTCAACGGCCACCTGCGACTCGAAGACCGCGAGTGGCAACCCACCATCATCCGCCTCATCAAGAAGATGAATGTGCCGGTGATACCCGTGTATTTCCACGGCAGCAACAGCTGGTGGTTCAACTTCTTAGGCATCGTAAGCTGGCAGCTGCGCACCCTCCGCCTCCCCGCCGAGATTTTCAAAAAAGCTCATAAGACCATCCACATCTCAATAGGCAATCCTATAAGCGTGGAGGAGCAGCGCGCACACGGAAACTCGCTCGAAGAACTAGGCAAGTTCCTGCGCGAGAAAACATTTGAACTCCGCAAGCAATGATCACCAATCTCCCGGAAATGTCGGCCGAAGTGCAGCAAGCCAAGTTGCGCTACGGCATCGTGGGCTCATCGCCGCTCCTCATTGCCGCGCTTGAGCGCGCGGTGAAGGTGGCTCCATTTGACCTCTCGGTACTCATCACCGGCGAGAGCGGCACGGGCAAGGAGTTTTTCCCCAAGATTATCCACTCTTATTCACCCCGCAAGCATGCCCGCTACATAGCCGTAAACTGCGGCGCTATTCCCGAGGGCACGATTGATTCCGAGCTCTTCGGTCATGAGAAAGGAGCGTTTACAGGTGCCGTGGGTGCCCGCAAAGGTTACTTCGAGGAGGCCGACGGCGGCATGATATTTCTCGACGAGGTGGGCGAGCTCCCGCTCTCGACTCAGGCTCGCCTGCTGCGTGTGCTTGAATCGGGCGAGTTTATTAAAGTAGGATCTTCAACCGTGCAGAAATGCAATGTGAGAATCGTGGCTGCGACCAATGTCGACATGACGCGCGCCGTGGCCGAGGGGCGATTCCGCGAGGATCTTTACTACCGCCTCTCTACTGTTTCGATTTCAATACCTCCGCTGCGCGACCGCGGCAACGACATCATACTTCTGGCACGCAAGTTTGCCGCTGATTTCTCGGAGCGTTACCGCGTTAACCCCATCACGCTCGACGACTCGGCTCGCCAGCGCCTGCTCCACTACCGCTGGCCCGGCAATGTGCGTCAGCTCAAGAACGTAATAGACCAACTCGCGCTCTTCGACAGCGGCAATACCATTACCGCCGAGATGCTTGAGCCGTTTATTCCCGAGGCAGCCGTGCGCTACACTCCCGCTGTGAAAAGCGAATATAGCGGCACGGGAAGCAAATATGACATGGAGCGCGACGCCCTCGTCAGCATGATATTCCGCATGCAGCACGAGATCGACCAGCTCAAATCAGAGATTGCCGAGCTCTCCACCCACAATGCCGTGGAAACTCCCATGATCACCGAGTGCGAGACTCTCTCAGGCCACCACGCCGCTCCGCAAGCTATGCCCACCGGGATAGTGAAATACTCCCCCTTTGCCTCTCCGCTTCCGCAGCCCGCTCAGGAGGTAGCTTCCACTCCGGGTGCCACTCTTGAGGACAATGAGCGGGAGATGATACGCCGCTCTCTGGAGCGAAACGGCGGCCTCCGTAAGGCCACTGCGCGCGAACTCAAGATTTCGGAGCGGACTCTATATCGCAAAATCAAGGAGTACGGTATAGAATAATAGGCAGCTCATAGCGCCTGTTTCAAAAAAAATCACTATATTTGAGGCTGCGACTAAAAATATAGCAAAATGTTGAAAAAATATATATCCGCTCTGCTTTCACTCGCCGTCATAGCTCTGGCGTGCCCTCATTTCACGCGGGCCGACGAAGTGAGCGAAGCTGTGGCCGCCGCCAAGAAATCGCCTAAGAATCAGAAACTCAACCGCCGCGCGGCCGAGGCTCTGCGCGATGCCGGCGATAAGGTCGAGGCCATCAATTATTTTCTGAAAAGTGACAACCGCGGTAATCTCGATGCCGCCGAGCTATGCTTTGATCTCTACGAATTTGACCGCGCCGCCGAGCTGCTCGACAAGTATGCCGCCAAGCGCACTAAAGAGCAGAAAAATCTTGACAGTGAATACATTCCGCAGTGGAGCAGTGAACCTGAAGATTATGTCGACGTGCTGCGTCACCGCATCAATCTCGGTCGCTCGATGCTTGACCGTGTGGAGAAAATCACCGTAATCGACAGCGTGAATGTTCCGGCCGAGGATTTCCTCAATTATTATCATCTTGCCCGCACGGCAGGCCGGTTGCGCCCCGACTCACGCGTAGAGCGACTATTGCCGCGAGGATGGCTTGCCGCTCAGGGACTTACATCAATCTCGCCGGCTGCCTACGAGAGCGAGGCGGGCGACTATGTAATGTTTGCTGCTACGGATGAAGAGACCGGGCTTTCAGCCATGTACGAGACTTATCAGCTGGCCGACGGACAATGGATTCAGCCCGAAAAGGTATTTGACTACGAAGGAATTTTCGGCAAAGATACGGGTATGACCGTGGATTTCCCCTTCATGATGCCAGATGGTATTACACTGTATTTCGCTGCCGACGGTGAGGATTCATTGGGCGGCCTTGATATATTCGTATCGCGTCGTGGCGACGACAGCTATCTCCAGCCCTCCAATGCCGGTATGCCCTACAACTCTCCGGCCAACGACTACATGCTCGCCATCGACGAGGCCAACGGTGCCGGATGGTGGGTAACTGACCGTAACGGTCTGGCCGACTCGGTCACCGTCTACACTTTCATTCCCGGCACTGACATGCGCGTGAATTACGATGCCGACACGCCCGGACTGGCCGACATAGCACGACTCAGTTCGATTGCCCTCACACAATCCGAGGGCTTGAACACTGCCGCCGTAATGCAGCGTATCACTGACGTTGCCGCCTCAACGGCCGATAATGACGACAGCGCCGTGGTGCTCAGTCTGCCCGACGGTCGCGTAATCACCTCGGTAGAAAAGCTTACCAATCCCCGCGCCCGCAAAGCAATGATTGAATACATCAAGGCGTCCAATATCGCTGCCGCCAACCGCCGGCAGCTTGAGCAACTTCGCGCGCAGTATGGAAGCGGCGACCACTCGCTATCGTTCCGCATCCTCTCGCTTGAAGAGGAAATCGAGCGCCAGAGCCGCGAGCTCGTTGCGCTGCGCAACGATGTGGTGCGTGCCGAGCTCGGCGATAATCTGAATAAATATTAACCCTAACAATAACAAAACCAATCAGGTATGGAACTAACACTCATTCTGATACTCGTGGGAGTGATAATACTCCTGTGTGTGTTTTTCTACTATGTACCGTTCTTCCTGTGGATTTCAGCGCGCGTGAGCGGCGTGAAAATCTCGCTTCTTCAGCTCTTCCTTATGCGTATACGTCAGGTGCCCGCGTCGGTAATCGTGCGCGCCCTCATCGAAGCCCACAAAGCCGGCCTCAACGACGTGACCCGCGACGACCTTGAAGCCCACTATCTCGCCGGGGGTAATGTGGAAAAAGTGGTGCATGCTCTCGTATCGGCATCGAAAGCCAATATCGACCTCGGCTTCAAGATGGCTACTGCCATTGACCTCGCCGGCCGCGATGTGTTTCAGGCCGTGCAGATGTCGGTTAACCCCAAGGTAATCGAGACTCCCCACGTGACCGCCGTGGCCAAGGACGGTATCCAGCTCATCGCTATCGCCCGCGTGACGGTGCGCGCCAATATCCGCCAGCTCGTGGGCGGTGCGGGTGAGGACACCGTGCTTGCTCGTGTAGGCGAAGGTATTGTATCGTCGATAGGTTCGTCAGAATCCCACAAGCAGGTACTTGAAAATCCCGATAATATCTCGAAACTCGTGCTCAGCAAGGGCCTTGACTCGGGTACGGCATTTGAGATTCTCTCCATCGACATCGCCGACATCGACATAGGTAAAAACATCGGCGCCGCCCTCCAGATGGATCAGGCTCAGGCCGACAAGAATATCGCCCAGGCCAAGGCTGAGGAACGCCGCGCCATGGCTATCGCCCTTGAACAGGAAATGAAAGCCAAGGCTCAGGAAGCCCGCGCCAAGGTAATAGAAGCCGAGGCCGAACTCCCCCGCGCTATGGCTCAGGCATTTATCTCGGGTAATCTCGGCATAATGGACTATTACCGCATGAAAAATATCGAAAGCGATACCAACATGCGCCACAACATTGCCAATCCCCCGCTGGGCAACAACAAGTAACCCCATAACCTCACTTTATCGTCACCACCGCTGCAGCAGTGGTGACGATGCTTTTTTGACCTTCCATGCTTATCGACGACATCATTTCCTCAACCACCCGCTACAATCTTCACTCCCACACCCAGTATTGCGACGGCCGCTTCTCGATGGACGAATTTGCAGCCGCTGCCTCAGCTGCCGGCTTTGAGCACTACGGATTCTCGCCCCACAGCCCGGTTCCCATAGAATCACCGTGTAATATGGCGGCAAGCGACGTGGCGGAGTATCTCGCTACGGTTGAGCGACTTAACGGCGAATATGAAGGACGCACCCGCTTCTACGCCGCTATGGAGATTGACAACCTCGGCGATAAGTGGGGCGCTGCTGATGAATATTTCCGTAACCTGCCGCTCGACTACCGCATAAGCTCCGTTCACTTCATCCCGGCTATCACCACGGGCGAGGAGGTGGACATCGACGGGTCGCCCGAGCGCTTCATAAAGCGGCTCGGCGAATACTTTGACAATGACCTGAAGTATGTGGTCGACACATTTTATGACCGCACCCGCGACATGATACTCGCGGGCGGATTTGACATCATAGGTCACTTTGACAAGATAGGGCTCAACGCTTCGATAGCATCGCCCGGCATTGAGGATGAGCCGTGGTATCGCCGTCGTGTCGACGAGATAATCGACCTGCTCGCTGACAGAGATATATTTGTGGAAATCAACACTAAAGCCTTCGCGCAACGCAATCGCTTCTTCCCTCACGAGCGATACTGGAAGCAGCTCATCGACCGCCGCCTGAAGCTCGTGGTGAACTCCGACGCGCATTTCACTGACCTCATCGACGCATCACGCCCCGAGGCCCTGCGCCGCCTCTCAGCCTACACCCATTAATTCGATTTCAAATACGAGGGTCGACCCGCCCGGAATACCCGGCTGCGACATCTTGCCGTAGCCCATCTCGGCGGGGATGTACACCTCCCATTTGTCGCCTACGTGCATATTGCACAGCGCAATGCTCCAGCCCGGAATCAGTTCGCGCAGACGGGCGGCAAGCGGAGCACCGCCGCGGCTCGAATCAAACTTCTTGCCGTTGATGGTGCTACCCGTGTAGTGAGCCACCACCACACTGTTGCGGTTGGGGCTCGGAGCATCAGGCTTTCCCGACTTTAACACTTTATAATATATACCCTTGTCGAGGGGCTTCACGCCCTGTTCCTGAGCTTTCTGCGCGAGCCACGCGCGGTTTTTCTCTATGTATTCTTGCTTTGCCATACTGCAAAGTTAAACCTTTTGGCCGAAATTATTGTTAGGTAAGCATAAAATATAATCAGAACAAACAAATTATCAGCAACCCCCTAACACGTTACTATTATGAAAAAGTTTTTACTCTCACTCCTTGCAATCGCAGGTCTGACCGCAACAGCCTCAGCTCTCACTCCTGAAGTACAACTCAGCTACGGCGGCTATACCCAGATGGACGCAACCGACATGCACGGCGGTTACGGCAAAGTAAATAATGCCTGGGGGTCAGTGACAGCGGGCGTATATCTCCCCGTCGCTCCCAAGATCGACGCCGGTGTCAGCTATACTTTCTCAAGCTCGAAGTTTAAACATGATGGCCCTGACCTTTACTACCACGTAATCATGGCCAACGGTCGCTATCAATATTTCAGCAACAGCATCGTGAAGCTCTATGCCAAGATAGGTCTCGGTGTCGACATCACCCACTATGGAGCCGACGGTGTAAGCAATGATTCTTATTTTGCCTATCAGATCACTCCCGTGGGAGCCAAGGTTGACCTCAGCAAAGGTTTCGGTATCTTCGGCGAACTCGGTTTCGGTGCCCAGGGTCTTCTTCAGGTAGGTGTAACGTATAAATTTTAACGATCATGAGTGATATACTTTCTTCAGAGGAACGCCGCGAGCTGCCCGACAGCGACTACGGACTTCCCGAGCGCCGAGAATATCCCATGCCCGACGCGGCACATGTAAGAGCGGCAGAAGCTTATTTCCGTTACTGCCCCGAGGATCTCAAGCCACGCCTTGCGCGTGCCATCCTCGCTAAAGCCCGTGAATATGGCGTAGACGTGCAGAGCCCCACAGTGCTCTCCTACGCTCAGCAATAAAACTAAATTCTCTCATCATACTCCCCCGCGCCGCTACCCCGGTGCGGGGATTTATTTTTTACATTGCCCCCTAAAACACGCGGTCAGGATTCGGAGGAATCCTGACCGCAATTATAGGGAATTAAGAGGAATATCAATCTACCAGCACTTTGGTAGCGCCTGCCGTGGTGAGACGGATGTAGATACCGGGGGCGAGTGAAGGACGCTCGCCGGGAGCGGTCACGGCTACACATACACCGTTGAGGTTAAACCAGCGTGCGGGGAGGGTATCGGAAGCTACTACTTCGTCAAGGGCGCCCTGAGCGGGATTCACGTCGATAAAGTTGGTGTAGAGCGCGATGGCGGGGAGCACGGGATTAGTCATCACGCACATGATGTGGGTGAAGGGCTTGAGGAATGTGGTCACGCCATTGTCGAGGGTGTACTCTTCACCTTCGTAGAGATTCTCACCCACGAGGTTGCCCTCTTCGTCATAGTAAGGAGAGTCGATATACCAGGTGTAGACGGTGGGGACGTCGTGGCAGGTGCTCTGCGAGGAGAGGTCGACGATGTAACCGTCCTGAGGAGTTACCTCAAGCATTTCCTGATTGCCGTAGACATACTCCTTGTAGTTGGAAAGCAAGGGGAGGGTCCGGAAAGTGAAGCGGTTGCGGTCAATGTAGAGATAGAGCAGCGAAGGCATCTTGGTGACGTCGAGCTCGGAGAGCAGGTTGTTGGTGAGATAGAGCTGACGCATAGCGGGCACGCGGCTGAGATCCACGGTTTCGAGCTTGTTGCCTACAAGTGCACATTCCCAGAGCACGGGATTGTTGAGCGTAACGGAAGTAAGCTCATTGTTGGCAAGATAGAGTGCCTGAAGCTTTTTGAAGGGAGTAGCGTCGTAAGTGGTAAGCTTGTTCTGCGAGAGGTTGAGCATGCGCAGTGCATTAAGTTCGCCCAGGTCTATCTCCTCGATCGCATTGCCGGCGAGACTGATTTCCTGAAGCACGTCGCGAGATGAAGGCAGCTTGATTTTATCGGCGGTAAGACCGGCGTAGGCACACGAGAAGTGGATCAGGCTCTTCATGGGCGAAGCGTCCATATAACCGAGCTTGGCGCTGTAGAGCGAGAATACCTTCACATTGTCATTATCATCGTAGCTGTAGCACTTCACTTCAGCGCCGGCCTTGGTTGCGGCCATGAAGTTGGCGGGGTCGGTACCGAGCACATACTGCTCAAGATAGCCATTGTTTTCCCAGTCGATATACACGGCCGTCTCGGGCACAACACCGCTCATGGTGAGGTCGGCCACACCGTCTTCGAGAGTGGTAAACGAAGCAAATACATGGGTGGGCGTGGGAGCGGTCTGCACGGGAGTGGTGGTATATACATCGGCATCCTTAAAGTCAGGGAACGATGCGTGGGTCATCTCGCAGCGCACCATACCGAGGTCAGGATCGGCAAAGATGAAGAGGCCGTCGCCGTTGAGATTGATCTTGCCTGCGGGAACTTCTTCGCCGGTAGCATCCATCACCCACTTGTACTGGGTCACGTTGCCGTCGAGGTCAAGATAGTTGGACGAGAGGTTGATCGAAGGAGCCTTCTCGGGCAGTGCGATTGGAGCCTGAGGAGCATATACATACTCGGCACATACACCGGGCTGAGGCAGAGCGCCGAACTTGAAATTGTTGCCCGCGATATTGAGCGACTGCAGGGGGAGGTAGTCGGGCAATGAGATCTCGGTGATATTATTGTCGGCAACATTGAGGTTGACGATTGACTCAAGGTCGCGCAGGTCTACCTCGATAAGAGAGTTGCCCGACACGTTGATGTCAGTAGCAGCCGAGAACTTGAGAAGATCAAACTCAGCAAACTGATTATCAGAGATGTCGAGTTTTTTCACACATGTACGGGTGCCGAGTGTAAACTCGCTGAGACGGTTGCGTGAAAGATTGATGTCAGAGAGCACATTCTTGCCATAGTTGCCGTTGGGGCCGTCAAGGTCGATGGTTGAGAGACCGTTGCCCTCCAGATTGAGGTTCTTGAGGCAGCGGTTCCAGCTCAGGTCGATGGCGGGAAGCTGACAGTTGACGAGCGAGAGATCAGCAAGGGTGACAGCAGCTGAAAGATCCACGGTCATAAGGCGCTGGCCATTGATGCCCAATGCTGAAATATCGTAATTCTCAGGCATGTAGATGGTGACGCGTCCGGTGCGGGTGCCGGTCACGTTGGGGGTCTCGGGAAGTCCTACGGTGGTGGCGGTAAATTCCACGAGTTCGCCGTTGCCGAAGTCCACCATAAATTTCAGCGGATTCTCGGCGCTTGCGCCCTGCATACCCACGCTTATCTCAAGATTCTTCACCGTGGGATAGTAGCTGAACTGAGCCACAGGCGAGGGCTTGCCCATCTCCGAAGCGGTCTTCACCATAAACTTCGAGGTCGAAATGGGATAATCGGGATAGAGCGTATTGATGAAAGTCACTCTCACACTGTCGGCAACAGTCTGATTGAGAGTAATCTTACCGTCGGCATAAGTGAAGTATTCATCTTCGAGCTGCACGGGAAATTCGGGATCCTCCTCCGAAACCTTGAATAGGAAACCTTGAGTTTCAGAGCCTTCGCGGAGCACCTGATCGCTGAAGTCGATGGTGGTACCCACGGCATAAGAGCGGTCTACAGCGATAGGATGCTGATAGTAGATAAATTCGTCGAATGTCTCGCGGGGAAGCGGCATGGTGGCAAATGTCATGTAGTTCATCGCTATATTCACATTGATCAGCGCGGGATTGGCGTCAAGTGAGAGCGAGGTGAGGAGGTTGTGGGAGCAATAAAGGTCGGTCAGTTTGGGGTTGGCCGATACATCAAGAGTGGTGAGGGCATTACCCTGGCAGAAGAGGCGCTGGAGATTGGGGAGCATGCTCACGTCGAGCGATGTCATTGCATAATCGCCGTAGCCGGCTGCCATGTGGCCGCAATAAAGCTCGGTAAGATACACGTTGTTGGAGAGGTCGAGCTCGGTCACCTTTGTATCAGCCACGTTGAGTATCAGCAGGTTGGGGTTCTTTGATACGTCGATCGAAGAGATATTGGTGTAGTCGGCCGAAATCTGGAGCAGATTGGGGCAGTTGGTGGGGTCAAGTCGGGTGAGCGAGGGCACGTGCCATGCCTCAAATGAGCGCATCGCGGGATAGTCCGAGAGGTCAAACGACGGGTCAAGATTGTCGATGATGCTCATGGTGAGAATCGTCAGGTCAGGCTTGTTGGCGCCGATGACCAGGGGCGACTCGTCAAACGGGTTGTTGTTGACATAAAGTGCCTGAAGCTTGGTCATGTGGCTAAGGTCGAGCGACTTAAACTCGTTGCAAGAAAGATTGAGAATCTCTACTTCCGTAAGGGTAGGGAAAGAGATGTCGGTGATATAGCAGCCCTCCATGTCGATGTAGTCGATCTTGGAGGCGTCGCCATATACACGTACAATACCTTCTGACGATACTGTACAGGTGATAGCCGTGCCTGAGATGCCGCCGGCTTCGGGATCAAATGTAGCTACGCCCACTTCGGTCTCGATACTGCCGAATCCGCAGTCTACATCTACGTAGGTAGGTTCCTTGGCACCGAGGTAGAAATGAAAGGCATTGTTTTCGGCAGCGCCTTCATACACCGTGGTGTGGAACGTGATGATGGGTTCCTCGGCCGCGGCCGTTAAGGCTCCCATCGCCATGGCTCCCGCGAGAGCCATGCGTGAAAAGATACTTGAAATATTCATTGTGATGATGAAAAGATTGGTATCGTGATAGAATTGTGATTATTTTACTGCTATCTTGCGGGTGTTGCTGCCGTTGACATTGAGCAGATATATGCCTGCGGGCACACCCGAGAGATCCATCACCGTGTCGTCACCCTTCACATTGAGGGCCTTGACGGTAGCGCCGGAGGTGGAGAAGAGCTTGATGTCGAGGGCCTGAGCACCGGGGAGTGTCACGGCGAAGCTGCGCAGGCCGGCGGGGGTGATCACGAGCTGGGAGTTGTCGGTCATCACGCCTGAGATACCGGTCTGAGCCAGCACCTTGCGGAGGCCGGCGTAGGCATCGAGCTTGCCGGCGCCCCAGCGGGCGGGCTCGTCGGCGAGCACGTAGGAATCTTTCACGGCGGTCTCGGCCAGAATCTGCTTCACTTCCTTATATGTAAGGGTGGGATCGGCTTCAAGCCACAGGGCGATAGTACCGCTCACCACGGGAGTAGCCATCGACGTACCCACGCACTGCTGCCATGAGTAGCCGCGGCCATCAGCTTCCAAGTAAGCTGAGCGGAGTTCGTCGCCGAAACCGTTTTCGAGGATGTAATATTCGTTGGTCGAAGAGATTACGGTAGAACCGGGAGCGCAGATTTCAGGGAGTGTGCGGCCGTCGGGCAATGAGCCGTATGATGAGTATTGCGAAATCTCACCTGCGGGGAAAGGCTGGGGATAAGTGTAGGCAAATCCGTCCATTGCGCCCCACGAGTCGCGGGTGTTATATGCTCCTACCGAGATGGTGTTGAGGCCGCAAGCCACGTCGGAGATCGTGCCGTCGGTCATACCGTCGGCATACCCTTCCATTCCGTAACCGCTGAAGTCGCAGAAAGAGCCGTCGCCGTAGAAATCCACGCGCTGACCGGCCTTACCGGCTGCCTGAATACCTATTACGTAGTTGCCTTCGGGGTTCCCTGACGTATTGTCCCAGAGCATATAGTCGATGATGCCGTAGTAGCGGCCGGTGGTGGCGTCAAATTCTGCGCCTACGCCTATATAACCGGTAAACCACTTGGCGAGCTGGGGTGAAACCACGTCGTCGCTCGACTCCTGATATTCAGCCGACGATACCCAATATTTCATGGCGCCGGAGGTGGCACCCATGGGCATACGCATAGCCACGGCGCCGCGGGAGCGGTTGACTACCATGGCCTGGAGTTCAAATTGCTCGTCGGTATCGCTGTAGACATACACCTGACCGTAGCGCATATTCTGATAACCTTCCACCTCGGCTCCGGGTCTGATGCAGGTAGCCACCGAAGTGTCGTCGGTGGTAAAGGTCTTGTGAAGTGCTATGGGGAGCTCGCCCTCGTTGCCGGCTGCCACGCAGAAAATCACGCGGTCCTGGTCAGAAGTGAGGTCGAGATACTGGCAGAGCATTGATGAGCCGTCGTGGGCTCCCAGATTGTTGCCGAGCGAGAGGTTGATCACGGAGGGAGCGTCGAGGTCATAATAAGCATGGTCAAGTATCGCCTCGATGCCGAGAGCCACATAGTAGTCACTCATCGCGCCGCAAGCCACGGCGAGGTCGGCCTCCGTGGCCACTCCGTAATAGGGGTTGGCCATCTCCTGAAACGATGCGGTAAGTCCGTCTTCATTGATCACGGCGGCATTGACATTGCCCTTATACGAGCCGGCCATGATGCCGAGGGTATGGGTTCCGTGGAAAGTGGTGGAGTTTTCGGTATCGATCACGGGGATATAGTCGGCCGGGAAGGTCTGCTGCACATAGTCGCCGCTCTGGGTGGGGCGGAAATAAGTGAAGCTGCCTATACGCGATGTGCCGTCGGGCTTCTTGAAATTCACATGGTTGGGGTCGATGCCGCCGTCGACTATGCCGGCCACCACGCCCTTGCCCGTATAAGCCTGAGGCAGGTCCACGCCCTGATGTATGCGGTCAATGCCGGTCACCTCCCTGACGAGATTCATGCGGGGAGCCACAGGGCTTTCGGTGCGGATGCTTTCCACTTCGTCGAGAGCCTCTACGGCTTCGAGGAGCGACTGAGGAAACGAAGCGAGCACCATGCGGCCGCGGCCACCTTCCACCGTCACGCCAAGTGCTTCGAGAGAGGAAGCATCGGCCCCCGGGGCGAGAATCACAAATGCCTTTACAGCCTCTTCCTGAGCCGACACGGATCGGCGGGGAGCGGCTTTCATCTTTCCGCCGGCAGAGGCGGGAGATACTACAAGACCGTGACGTGCCGCGTGCATGCGCGCGCGACTGCCAAGGTCAGTTTTGGGTAATGCTGAGACCCCGACGGAGATCGCTAGAGCAGCTGCTAAACAAAGTATTTTCATTATTTCACTATATTTTCTTGCCTGTGTATAAAAATCCTCAAATCTAAAGTGCAAAGATATGAAAAATAAGAGTTAAAATACAAAAAAATTCAATAAAACTATCGAAAAACCCACCAAAATGTAAATAATAGTAAAGGATTCCGACAATGGAGCGGGGGGGAGGAAAAATTGAAAATGGAAAATTTAGAATTTAGAATAAAAAACTGCCGCCGATTATGGAGCGGGGGTCGCTGACCCCCGCCGCAACGACCACGGCGATGGATGCAGGTCATAAGTAATAGTTATAAGTTATAAGTTATAAGTTATAAAGTGAGCCGACAATGGAGCGGGGGTCGCTGACCCCCGCCGCAGCGACAACGGCGATGGATCGTTTGTAACCCGCTGATTACCAGCCCATCCTGTAGGGACGCTCCATGGAGCGTCCGGCAGAGCAACAAGGTATCTTTCTGAAATACAATCATTTGCAAAACGAACTTCACCGTCGAGAATGTAGGGACGTCGCTGTGCGACGTTTCCGGGTAGCGCAACAAGCTATTATTCTGTCATGCAATAAGTTACCGATGGCTCTTCTTGGAAACGTCGCACAGCGACGTCCCTACCACCGGGCGCGATCCATTCGCACCATCTATCGCCGTGGTCGCGGCGGCGGGGGTCGGCGACCCCCGCTCCATATTCGACAGCGCCTACCTACGAAAAAATTTTAAATTCTTAATTTTAAATTTTTAATTTTAAATTTAAACACACTGCGGCCCCGGCGGGGTGCGCCGGGGCCGCGAGGGGGATGTATCAGTGGGGATACTATGTTACTTTACTACTACCTTCTTGCCGGTGGTGGTTACGTAGATGCCGGCGGGGAGGGTGTTGATGTCGGCTGCGGTTGCGGCCTTGCGTACGCATACGCCCTGGAGGTTGTAGACGTCAACTGCGCCATCGGCTGCGGCTTCGATGTCGGAGATAGAAGTGGTATTGTCAGCCTTAACTGCGATTTCTACAGGAGCAGTCACGATGTGGACAAACTTACCATCTTCGTCGGGTTCGAGTTCCTGATCACCCGCGGTAACGATGACACCGGCTGAAGCGGCGCGGCTCATGGGTGCGAGGGGAATGATGTGGATTTCGGTACCAACGTGAGCTTCCTGACTTGCACCGTGGTCTACTGCCATGGTACGGTCATGAACGATTTTTACGTTCACATTGGGGTCTACGGCGTAAGAAATAGTGTGAATGGGAGTAGACGACTGCATAATCTTGATCACATCGCCATCCTGAATATCATTCATTTCCTCATACGAGCCATAATTATCGATGCACTTCTTACCATTGACATATATATCAGGGCTACTGTAGTTTTGATCATTACCGCTGATAAAGAAGGGACGGTCAGCATCGTTGAAGTTAACGGTCTGATAACCCTTTTCGAGGTCAATTTGCTTTTGAAGATCGTCATCGGAGCGATTCAATACAAATTGTATATAGCTCCAATTGTAGTTGTCGAGATATACAGTGCACTGCTTGTCGCGCTTATACTCTTCAAGTTCTACGAAAATCTGCATTCCATCAGTAAGGTTGAGAGGAGATGTGAGCGTGTTACCGCTTATTGCATCAGAAAGTCCAGCAATCTTCCAGCCTTCTTTGGGCTTAAAGAAAGTGAAGGTCTGCGAGGGGAGGATAGTAAGCTTGGTTTCCTCGCCGGTGAGCTCGTAGGCATCATCGCCGCTATAGTTGGGCGACATGATGAGGTGCTCATAGTTCTCGCAAATCACTGTTACGGTGTAGGGCTTTTTCTCTGTAGCTGTAATCAGGTAGTTATAGTCCTGATCTTCAAGGATGGTGCAATTTACATTGCTATATTCTACGGGTACAGCTACACCGTTTTCGGTGAGGGTGATGTCATAATCCTGAGTGGCAAACTCAAACTGTAATGACTTACCGGTCGTGGCGGTAAACGAGCTGTATTTGTCAGGGCTTACAAGATCATAGTCGTAGCGGAGGCTGAGAAGAGCCTTTTTCGAAAGCTCGTCGGCAAAATTCACCGATACGTTAACGTCGGCAATCGGGGGATTAACGTAGATTTCGATCAGATCGTCGTTGCTGACATCCTCGCTATTGAGTAAATATTCACGATCTACGGCAGTGAGAGCGGTACCGTTGACAGTCACCTTGTAGAGGCTCTGAGGGCTATAGCTTGAGTCATACAAGTGCTTGATATGAATAGGCATATCATTTGAGCGAGAGAAGGTGAAAGTCTTTTCTACGCCGTCGTCAGCGAGCTCCTCAGGTGAATAATGGCCATTGAAGCGGAAGCTTACTATGTAGGGGCTGCCATGAACCTTTACTCTTACCGAGCCGTCATATAAATCAGCCTCATTCACAGTCTTTACCGTAACGGTCTGGAGACCAGAGCCAAGGGGGAAGTGGTCAATGCTACAGTAGGTAGTAGGCGACGAAGCGAAAGAGAAATTCTCAGTTCCCGCTTCAGTAATCAGATAACCTTCTTTAGCATGAATCTTAGTAGTACCATAATTATGGATGCCGGTGAGAGTCCATGCACCGTCAACGTTGTCAGAAGCATTATGTTCCTTATTGTCCTCGTCTACAATGTATACGTGATCAGGATTAGCTACGATCTTGAGCGCCAAGGGCTCCAATACAGCGGTAGTGATAGTGACCTCACCACCATCAGAGAATGCTGCCATAGGTATATAGGCTGAAGAATTAGGCCCTTCCATAAATGTGTTACCGTTGCCTTCAACTTTCATGATTGTGTAGCCATCGTTGGCCTGAACGGGGATGGTAACGTCGTTGGCAGAAGTATACTCTACTGATGTGCCATCCCAGGGGCACTGTTGGCCATAGTTGTTTACGTCGATGTAATACGCGGCCGCGGGATCGTCGATGGTCAAGGTAATGGTCTTCGCCGAAAGCACAGGAGCGAAAATCATTGCTGCAATCATCCACGTCAGAAATGTGTAAATTTTCTTCATGAGATAATAATATGATTGGTTTAAATTATAAGAATCCTAAAACATCGGCAAAGATAAAAAAAAATTCTGTTAAAACACAAGAAAATTCAGCAAATTCATAATATTTTCATAGATTTTCACGAAAATTTCCCCAAAATATATTACAATTTAGTTACGGAATGAAAATCAGGCTATGGAGCGGGGGAGGAATGAGGAATTGAAAATGGAAAATTTAGAATTTAGAATAAAAAACTGGCGCTGATTATGGAGCGGGGGTCGCTGACCCCCGCCGCAACGACCACGGCGATGGATGCAGGTCATAAGTAATAGTTATAAGTTATAAGTTATAAGTTATAAAGTGAGCCGACAATGGAGCGGGGGTCGCTGACCCCCGCCGCAGCGACAACGGCGATGGATCGTTTGTAACCCGCTGATTACCAGCCCATCCTGTAGGGACGCTCCATGGAGCGTCCGGCGGAGCAATAAGGTAACTTTCTGAAATACAATCATTTGCGAAACATGCATCGTCGAGAATGTAGGGACGTCGCTGTGCGACGTTTCCGGGTAACGCAATAAGCTATTAATCTGGCATGCAATAAGTTACCGATGGCTCTTCCTGGAAACGTCGCACAGCGACGTCCCTACGACCGGGCGCGAACCTTTTATCGCCGTGGTCGCGCACCATTTATCGCCGTGGTCGCGGCGACGGGGGTCGGCGACCCCGCCCCATATTCGACGGCGGCGACCTACGAAAAAATTCTAAATTCTCAATTTTAAATTTTAAATTTTAAACACACTGCGGCCCCGGCGGGGTGCGCCGGGGCCGCGAGGGGGATGTATCAGTGGGGATACTATGTTACTTTACTACTACCTTCTTGCCGGTGGTGGTTACGTAGATGCCGGCGGGGAGGGTGTTGATGTCGGCTGCGGTTGCGGCCTTGCGCACGCACACGCCCTGGAGGTTGTAGACGTCAACTGCGCCATCGGCTGCAGCTTCGATATCGAGGATAGAAGATGAACCGCTGTGTGATACTACGATCTCAACGGGCTCAGTGACTGTGTGGACAAACTTGCCATCTTCGTCAGCCACGAGTTCGGTCTCACCTGCCTTGACGGCGATAGTTCCTGCGTGGGCGGGGATGATGTGGATTTCAGTACCGGTGTGAACGGAGTGAGCGGCGGAGTGGTCCACGGTGCGCACGCGGTCGTGGCGCACTGTCACCTCAGCACCCTCAGCTACGGTGTAGGTCACAGCGTGGAGAGGAGCGTCGGGCGTCATAATCTTGATTACATCACCGTCTTCTACATTTTCAAGAGCGGGATAAGAACCCCACGAACCTGTCAAGTGCTCACCGTTGAGGAATACCTGAGGCTGATCATAGTCAACAGAATAGCCGCTGATACCGAAGGGACGGTCAGAATAGTTAAATGCTACGTCGGTGTAACCGCCTTCGGGGTCAAATGAGTAGCGGAGGTCGTAGTTGTCAGGGTTGAGGGAGAATGTGAGATAGTTCCATACATCGGGCTCAGTGTAGAGCATGAAGTGGTGGTCGCGTAAAAATTCCTCAGCCTCAACCACGATGGTCTGGCCTTCCGATACAGTGAAAGAGCTGGAGAGCTCATTGCCTGTCTCAAGATCGTAAATCTTGGGGGTGTACCATCCATCTACAGCCTTGATAGTGATGTAAGTCTCAGTGGGCTTAACGGTAACGGCTGACTCAACGCCGGTGAGGGGATATTTGATATAGCCGTAGTTGCTTGAAACAACGAGCTTATCATAGTTTTCGCACACTACAGTGAAGTTGATGGGCTGACGAGCCACTGCGGAAATAGCATAAACATAGCCCTTATCGTCGGTAAACTTCTGAGAATAAGAGCCGTAGTCAAACTCTACAGGCTCACCGTTCTCGGTCATAGTAACGTCATAGTTACCATGGTCGACATAGAATTCGATCTTCTTGCCGGTAGTGGTAGCGATATCATCGCAATTTTCAAGGTCGAGTTCTTCACCATCAAGTTTGATGTACTCGACAGCTTCGCGAGCTACATCGTCGGCGAAACGGACTGACAGACGGATGTCTGCTGTGGGAGCGTCAACTACTACATCTATTACATCACCATTTTCAAGCGACTCTAAAGTATACTCACGGTCAACGGCCTTGAGTTCAACACCGTTGAGCGACACCTTATAGAGGGCATTGGGATCCCAGTAATAATCGTTGGCATGCTTGATGGTGATAGGGAATGCTGAGGCACGGTCGAAGTACACGGTGTTTTCGCCGGTCTGGAGATAAGTATACTTGTAATCGGCAGTGGAGAAAGAAACGTCGCTACCCGAGCCCTCTACATTCACGGTCACGTGTCCGTCGTAGATCTCTTCCTTAGCCTTGGCCTCGGCATATAATACGGTAGTCTCTCCATAGGGTAAAGAAGAAGTGCCGATATAAGCCGACTGAGCATTTGCGCTATAGAGCCAGCTATCACCCTTATCATCCTTGAGCGAAGTAATCAGGTAACCGTCAACAGCATAGATGTATATGGAACCATATTCGTCTCTTGTGACGGTGATAGTCCATGCGCCGTCGACATTGGCATCAGCACGCAGCTCCTGATAGGTATCGTCGGCAACATACATCTTTTCGGGGTCGCCGTAGATCTTGAGGATCTTGGGCTGCTTCACCTCCGAAGTGATGTAAACCACGTCGCCATCCTCTACATCGCTGATATAGAGAGTTTTCTGGTCAGTGCGACCGGTAAACATCACTTCACCCGATGCCTTTTCGAGCTTGGTGATAAAATAGCCGTCGTTGGCACGCAAGGGGATGCTGTAGATGTCGTCAATTTCAAATACGGTAGAGTTGTTTTCGCCCCACGTACCGGCCTGGTAATCATTGTGGGGGTCAGTGTAATAAACCGCTTCAGGATTATCCACGGTCACGGTGATGGAAGCGGCGTTGGCCACAGCGGCGCCTGTGAGCGCAGCTACCATACACAGCAGAAATGTGTAGATTTTCTTCATGAGTAAATAAAAAAAGTGATTATGATTTGTTAGTGATTGGCATAATAAAGTGCAAAGTTACGCATTTTTCGCGATTAAAACATCAAAAATAGACATAAAAAAGCTAAAATGCATGAAAGCTCTCTTGGTATGAACGCATGTAGGATGGTTCGAGTCTTAAAGCTATATCCTTTCCTCACAAATACGAGCTACCACACATTATTTCAGACTCTAACAGGCGCCCGTAGAATGGTCTGGCCGGTTGTAGGGACGTCGCTGTGCGACGTTTTCCAAGAAGAGCTATCGGTAACTGATTACATTACAGAATGATAGCTTATTGCACTACCTGGAAACGTCGCACAGCGACGTCCCTACCTCCTACAAAGTTGCCTTATTTGAACCGCTATGCTCCATGGAGCGGTCCTACTGGATAACGTTTTTTAACTACGGTATTTTTACATTGCCCCTTTTTATGGCTAATTTCGTGGTATGAATAGGTTCTTATATTTAATCACCACATATATATTATTAATGTGGGGCGGGAGTGCGGCTGCTTTTCCCCTCAATGTACAGGGTCTCGACACTACACGCACAGCCGTGATGGTCTACGACCTGACGTTTAACCGCCCCGTAGTGCAAGCTAATGTGACTCAGCCGCTTATCCCGGCGAGTATCATGAAAGCGGTCACGGCGGCATCGGTGCTCAACCTGGCCGACTCCTACGAGCGATTCATGACGCCAGTGGTGGCCGAGGGCACGATTGACGGCGATGTGCTTCACGGTAATCTGGTAATCAAGGCGTCGGGCGACCCTACGATCGAGAGCGAGCATTTCCCGGAAGCGTGTCATTTCGCCGACAGTATCGCTGCGGCTCTGCGAGCGGCCGGTATCACGCGTATCGACGGACGCGTGATAGTGGACGAGAGCGGTTTCATCCACACCGGGACACCGGCGGGCTGGATGAAGGAGGACCTTACGTGGCCCTACGGGACCGACCTCCACGGCGCCAACTACCGCGACAACAAGTTTATACTCCGCCTCCCCTCTCGCACCACCGAGCCGCATGTGCCCGGCCTCGACATACGCCACATCAACACCACCGCCCGCGCCCGCAGTGTGAAGCGGCAGGACGGCTCGGAGACCGTGACATTCTCCGGCCGCATCCCGCCCAAGGGGTGGAGCGACCGCCTCTCGACCCCCCGTCCTGCCAAGGTGATGCAGCATGAAGTCACCAAGACCCTGCGCGAAGCCGGCATAGAGATAGCGGAGGAAAGTGTGAAGGCAAAGGGTGGTACCACATTAATATATACCCACTTCTCCCCCACTTTTGACTCGATACTGCGCAGCCTCATGCATCGATCTGACAATATGATGGCCGAGGGTATGCTCCGCACCCTGCGCCCCGGGGCATCGCGTGCCGAGGCTATCGACGAAGAACTTAAGATATGGAACGACAAGGGCATCTCCACCGCCGGACTCTCGATAGAGGATGGTAGCGGCCTGTCGCGCAACGACCGCATGACCGCAGCGTTTATGACCGAGATGCTCCGCTCGATGCTCGGGCCGGAATACGGGACCGACTACACATCGCTGTTTCCCGTAGCCGGGCGCGACGGCACGATGCGACGCACATTTATCGACACGCCGCTCGAAGGCTCGGTAGCCCTCAAGACCGGTTCGATGAAGGGTGTAAGGAGCTTCGCCGGGTATCGGTTTGACGAGTCGGGCACCCCCACCCACATCATCGTGGTAATCGCCAACGGCCTGCGATGCAAACCCGAAGCGCTGAAAAAAGGGCTTGAAAGTTTGCTTTTGGAGATTTTTTAGTGTAAGTTTGCAGTTTGGAAGTATAATAGAAGACAGAATATGGACTACAAAAAATTACTGGATATAACCCTCGAACTTGAGGGACTTCTTATGATGAAGCTCAGCCGCGGCGCCGACGCTCCGGCTCGCACCGACGAGCTTATCAGCGAAAAAATCGCCGCACTCACAGCCGACCCCGCTTCTGACGCCATCGCCGCCGCGGTAGAGCTCGAAGAGACCGAAGACGCCGAACCCGAGCAGCCCGTAGCTCCCGCCGTCCCCGCACCCGAACCCGCACCTGAACCCGCAGCCCCCATCATCGCCGAAGCCCATCAGCCTCAGTCAATCAACGATGTCACCAAGGCCTTCACGCTCAACGATAAATTCCGCTTCCGCCGCGAGCTCTTCCGCAACTCCGACGCCGAACTCACCGAGACCCTCGACGTGCTTCAGGCCATGGAATCGCTCGACGAAGCCGAGGACTATCTCTACAACGACCTGGCATGGGACCCCGAAAATCCTGAAGTAAAAGCATTTATCGCTCTTATCGCCCCCTGCTATTCACGCTGATGAGCAAGCTCTATATCGTCCCCACCCCTGTGGGCAACCTGGCCGACATGACGCCACGCGCCGTGGAAGTGCTTCAGCAAGCGTCGCTGATACTTGCCGAAGACACCCGCACGAGCGCCCCGCTGCTACGTCATTTCGGCATCGACACCCCCTGCGTGAGCCATCACAAGTACAATGAGCACGCCACCGTAGCGCCGCTCATCGACCGCATAGCCGCCGGCGAGACCATAGCCCTGATCTCCGACGCCGGCACACCGGGTATCAGCGACCCGGGATTCCTGCTCAGCCGCGAGTGCCGCCGCGCGGGTATCGACGTGATCACCCTCCCCGGCCCCACGGCATTTGTCCCCGCCCTCGTGAGCTCCGGCCTCCCCTGCGACCGATTCACATTCGAGGGATTTCTCCCGCCCAAGAAAGGGCGTCGCACCCGCCTGGAGCAGATAGCCGCGAGCGACTGCACATCTATTATATATGAATCGCCGCTCCGCCTGGTCAAAACCCTGGGCCAGCTCGCTGAAGTGTGCGGCGCTGACCGCGAGGCTTCAGTGTCGCGTGAGATTTCAAAGGTATACGAAGAAACCCGCCGCGATACATTGGCCGGACTTCAGGAATACTTCACGCAAAACAATCCGCGCGGCGAGATTGTTATAATTGTAGCTCCTGCTCCGCAGCAAGCCGCGCGGGTACATGTCAACAAGTACCGCGACAATCAGTGATCATCAACTTTTATACGCTAACTCACTCAACACTTTATATTTATGAAGAAATCACTTTCATTCGCAGCTGTAGCGGTCGCATTAGGACTGCTCACCTCCTGCGGCGGCGACAAGCTCCGCATGGCCGAAGAAAACAACGATCAGCTCCGCGACGACCTCCGCGCCACACTGGCTACGCAGGATAGTCTGCTCGTGCTCGTCAATGACATATCCGAGGGAATGAACCAGATAAAGGATATGGAAAAGATCATCTCCACCCCCGGCGCTTTCACCGGCGAGTCAGCCTCGCGCCGCGAGCAGGTCAAGAATGACATGATCGCCATCCAGCAGGCTCTTCAGGAGCGCCGCCAGCGCCTCGAAGAGCTCGAAGCAACCCTCGCCTCGGCCAAGGGCAACAATGCCACCCTCACCCGCACAATCCAGAACCTCAAGTCGCAGATCGCCGAGCAGCAGACTGAGATTGCCTCGCTCTCCAATCAGCTCGAAGCCGCCCACATACGCATCAGCGAACTCGATCAGACCGTGGCCGACCTCAACACTACCGTTGACTCGCTCCACTCCAATATCGAGACCGTGAAGGAAGATGCCCGCACCGAAATAGCCCGCGCCGAAGCTACGGCCAACACCGTATATTACGCCCTCGGCACCAATAAGGAGCTCAAAGATCGCGGTATTCTTGAAAAGAAATTCCTCGGTCGCACCCACGTGCTCGAAGGTGACTTTGACCGCACCTACTTCACAGCGGCCGACAGTCGCAACCTCACCACCATCCCCACCCACAGCAACAAGGCCAAGATCATGACCGATCAGCCTAAGGATTCCTATACCATCGAGAATCAGGGCGACCAGAAAGTAGTGGTGATCACCAATCCCGCCCGCTTCTGGGAAAAGAGCAAGTTCCTTGTGATCAAGGTTGACTAAGCATTCCTCTCAACATTTATATACATGACAACTCCGGCCGGAAGGTAACCCCCTCCGGCCGGAAATTTTTATCGGTCTTTCAGTCTTATGACGCGGATGCCTAAGGCGTCGCGGGATTTTTTGAGGTATTCGGCCAAGGGAAGCGGGTCGACGAGCACCTTGCCGTGGCGCGACGAGGCGTGGAGAAGGTGAGGATTACCGTCAACTAACACTATTATACCCACGTGGCTCACGTCGAGACCGCTCTTGCGCGACACGAGCGCCACGATATCGCCCTCGCGCAGCCCGGCCGCCACACTCTTGCGGAAAAACGACCCGCTCTTTATATAAGGAAAGCGGTGATTACGGTAGCCTATCTCGGCATTTTTCAGTCGCTCGTATTCAGCATCATCTTTCAGCGCGGGATAAAGGTCGCGGTGTCGCGACATGAAGTCGATGGTCTTGACCTGATAGGCAGCCTGGTCAGGCATGCGGCCGGTGACATCCACCACGTTGCCTCGATGAGAATTGTCGAGAATCCAGTCAGAGAAATAGTGGAGGCGCGAGCTGTAGCCGTCGACCTTCCCGCCGCGATAGCGGAGCATACCGAGATTATGGACAAAATCCTGCCACGAGTCGCGTCGCTCGTCGGCAGTCACGGCCAGCGCCGCTACCGTCTCCACGAAAGTAGTACAGTCCATCGAGTCAAGATTCACCACTATCCCCTCGGGAGCGATTTCGAGCGTGCCCGCCTTGTAAGGTACCCCTTCAAACATGCGGGCAATCCTTGCCACCCGCCCCTGCGCACCGGTGTCGCTCTCCATGGCACAAGCCTCGCGCAGCAGGGCGTCGAGCCGCAGCGTATCAGTTTTTTCATCGTGCCAGTGCACCGGCACGGGAGTGATGGCTCGCAAGGAGAATGATGTGACTATCAATAATATAGCAGCGGAAATTGCGCGCGAAAGTGATCGGTTCATAGCGGTGGGTTGAAAAATTCTTTTGCAAATTTAATGATTTCTTTAAACAAAATGAGCGATATCGATGTTAAGATTATGTATTCACGAAAAAATAAGCCGTGAATCAATCAAAAACTAAAAAAATTAAAAACCCTCATTTTACTATTTATTTCTACTAATTAACTTTTAGATGTTTCACCTTTAATTTTTGAGAGAGATGAAAAAGAATTTAGTTTACATCGCTGCTGCAGGCGCCGCAATATTCGGAGCTGCTGACGTTTATGCCCAGGATACTGTCGTAGTAGACGAAACCGTAATCGACGTAACCAACGTAGAGTGCAAGGACAATTACTCGCCCGCATCGTGGCGCAACGGCTGGTTCCTTCAGGCAGGTGCCGGTATCCAGATGCCCTTCGTAGAAAACCGTCACAGTATGGTCGATGGCTCAGGTCGCCACGTGACAGCAGTATATAATCTCGGCGTTGGCCGATGGTTCTCACCCTACATGGGCTTCCGCTTCAGCGGTACTTACGGCTCGATGCACTGGAACAGCGAGCGCATGGCACATGCCAAGCAGGCAAGCGTCAACCTCGACTTCATGTGGGATATGTTTAACAGCATCAACGGTTACAATCCCGACCGCGTATTCTCGATCGTTCCTTTCGTAGGACTCGGAGGTACATTTGTATGGGACTACAAGAATAACCTCGCCGCCAATGTATATGCCGATGACGGTAAAGTTAAAGACAACCAGTGGCTCCTCCCCGTATCAGCCGGTATCCAGTTCCGCTTCCGTCTCTGCCGCTATGTTGACTTCTTCCTCGAAGGCCGCGGCTCATTCTATGGCGACAACTTCAATAACCAGGTAGGCGGCCGTCCCGTCGACATCAACCTCCAGGCAATCGGTGGTCTCAACATCCGCTTCGACGGTGCAGGCATGAGCAAGTACAACCCCTGCGACTACGCCGGTTATGTATCATCTCTCAACAATCAGGTCAACGATCTCCGCAACGCTCTCGCTACTTCCGAAGCAGCCCGCGCAGCAGCTGAGGCTCAGCTCCCCTGCCCCGAAGTAGTAGTGACCGAAGCTACCGCTACAGTGGTCAACGCTCCCCTGCTCCCCTCTGTACGCTTCAAGATCAACTCTGCCTACGTATCTTCAGAGGAAATGGTCAACGTATACAACGTGGCTGAATACCTCAAGGCCAACCCCGGCACTTCAATCGTAGTTCGCGGTTACGCCGACAAGGACACCGGTACATCAGCTTACAACCAGAAGCTCTCAGAGCGTCGCGCTCAGGCCGTGGCTGACATCCTCGTCAACGATTACGGTGTAGACGCTTCCCGCCTCACTATCGAAGCAGCAGGCAGCTCGGTTCAGCCTTACGACACCAACAACTGGAACCGTATCGTCCTCTTCGCTCAGCCTGAATAAGACTCAAGATAAAAAGCTTATTGCTCTCTTAGATTTATAATTTGAAAAGGGGCGCCGGCCAATGGTCGGCGCTCCGATTTTTTTGCTATCTTTGCGGCATGAAAAATGTATTTCTACGCTTCATAGCAACTTATCTTGTGATCGCGGCCGTGATGGTGATACAGAAGCCGCTCTTTCTCCTCTTCTATCCGGGTGAGGCGGGGCTCGGCGACCTCCTCGACATCATAGCCCACGGCTTCTCAATGGACCTGGCCACGGCTGCGTATCTCACCGTGATACCGGGCCTTATCCTCATCGCATCGCAGTGGATGAGCGGGCGCCTGACATCGAGGTGCCTGAGTTTTTACTACGGTCTGGTAGCCGTGCTCACCGGACTTATTACGGTGGTTGACCTGGTACTTTACGGCTACTGGGGATTCCGCCTCGACATGACTCCGGTATTCTATTTCACCACATCGCCCGCCTCGGCCATGGCAAGCGCCACCACGTGGGAACTGATTCTCGGCCCTGTAGCTGTGGCAGCCGTATCCATAGGCATATATCAGCTGCTTCGCTTCACGGCCGGACGCATCAAGGTAGCTCCGGGCGGATCGTGGCGACGCACGGTGGGTGCGGTGGTTATGACGGCGCTTCTTTTCATACCTATCCGTGGCGGTTTTACCGTGTCGACCATGAATCTGTCGCGCGCATATTTCAGCCAGAATCAGCATTTTAACCATGCCGCAATAAATCCCGCCTTCAGTCTGCTCTACTCGGCCTCACATCAGGGCAAGTGGAGCAAGCAATACAACTACATGAGTGCTGAAGAGGCCGCGGCAGCCATAGCCCGGCTCGACTCCATTACATCGACAAGCGACACCACAGCGATAGCCATGCTGCAGGTGGAGCGGCCAGACGTGGTGATGATAATTCTCGAAAGTTTTTCCTCCCATCTCATGCCCTCGCTCGGGGGCGAAGCAGTGGCTGTGAAGCTCGACTCGATCGCCGCTACGGGGTGGCTGTGGGAAAACTTCTACGCCAACTCATTCCGCACTGACCGCGCACTGACGGCTATAATGAGCGGATTCCCGGGTGTACCGTCGGCCTCGCTCATGAAGAATGTGGAGAAGATAGAGCACACTCCATCATGGCCGCGCGAGATGAAACGCAACGGGTGGAAATCGGCCTACTTCTATGGTGGCGATACCAATTTCACCAATATGCACGCTTATCTGGTGAGTCAGGGATTTGAAGAGATAGTAAGCGACCGCTCGTTTGACGCCGCTGACCGCCGCAGCAAGTGGGGCGCACACGACGATAAGGTTTTTGCCCGCGCACTGACCGACATTCTCGCCCGCACTGACGGCGACCCGCACCTTGACGTACTCCAGACATCGAGCAGCCACGAGCCCTTTGAAGTCCCCTACTCCAATCCCCGCTTCGCCGACAATGACCGCCTCAACGCATTTGCCTACACTGACAGTTGCACCGGTGATTTCATCAACGTCCTCAGCCGCTCGCCCCGCTGGGATAACACGCTGGTAATCATCGTGCCTGACCATTACGGCGTGTATCCTCAGGGTCTTGAAAATCCCGTGATGCGCCACACCGTTCCGCTGATTTTCACCGGCGGAGCACTTGCCGACGCGCCCCGCCGCATCACCCGCACCGGTTCGCAAGCTGATCTTGCCGCCACGATCTTAAGTGCATTAGGGCTCGACCACAGTATCTTCCCGTTTTCTCACAATCTTTTAGCAGCCCGCGCTCCGCAATACGCCTTTTTCAGCGAACCGGGCGTGGCCGGACTTGTAACCGGCGAGGGTAGCTACGTGTACAACTGCGACGGCGATGCCGATATGCTCGACACCTTCGCCCCCGATCTCAGTCCCGAGATGGCTCTTGCCACCCGCGCAATGCTTCAGAATCTTTATAAATATATGCAGGAACTTTAATCATGCTTGACCAACTGATGGCGCTCGACGCCGACGTGCTGATATTTCTCAATTCATTTCACATCCCGGTGCTTGACCGCTTCGTGATGCTCTTCACCGGACGCTGGGCGTGGATACCTATGTATGCCTCGCTGCTCTACGTGCTCATCCGAGCCTACGAGCCTCGCCGTGTGGTAATCTTCACGCTCGGGATAGCTCTGGCAATACTGTTGAGCGACCAGGTGGTGGCGAGTGTGCTCCGCCCTATCTTCCAGCGTCTTCGCCCTGCTCATCTCGAAAATCCGCTATCGGAATTAGTGCAGATAGTCGACGGCTATCGAGGCGGTAGATATGGATTTCCGTCGTGCCACGGCGCCAATTCATTTGCACTCGCCGTATACATGT
Source organism: uncultured Staphylococcus sp. (assembly GCA_964477665.1). GTDB lineage: Bacteria > Bacteroidota > Bacteroidia > Bacteroidales > Muribaculaceae > Duncaniella. The sequence continues at coordinate 4,554 of CAYZFG010000024.1, read as the reverse complement.
CAGTGATAATCAGGCGCCCGCGGTTTATAGTATTCATATTCATCTGGGCATTGCTCAACTGCTACACCCGCAACTATTTAGGCGTGCACTACCCCGGCGATATAATCGTGGGTGCACTCATCGGCTCATCATTTGCAGCCCTCTGCGCATGGGGAGCACTGAAAGTTGCGAAGACTACCCGCCGCCAGGCGTGGGCGCAAATGGGAGCGCCCCTTCTGCCGGGGGCGGAAGGAGCGCTGCGTAAGTTGAGAATCTACGACGCGACCATACTCACGGGCATAGCCACGGCCGTAGTGCTGCTGATAATCGCTATTTTTCGCGCATGAACACGTTGATAGGCGTGCCGGTATAGTTCCAGTTTTCGCGTATCTTGTTTTCCAAGTAGCGTCGGTAGGGTTCCTTGACCCACTGAGGCAGGTTGCAGAAGAAGATAAACGTGGGCACGGCTGCATCCTTAAGCATCGTGACATACTTGATTTTCACGAATTTACCCTTATTGGCAGGCGGTGGATATGCGGCGATGGCTTCAAGCATCACGGTATTGAGCTGCGAGGTGGGCACGATGCGCTTGCGGTTTTCGTAAACCTCCACTGCCGTCTCCAGCACCTTATAGATACGTTGCTTGGTAAGAGCCGACGCAAAGATGATGGGGAAGTCGACGAAAGGCGCGAAGCGGTCGCGGATAGCTTTCTCGAAGTGGGCGATGGCTTTCTGTGACTTGTCTTCCACGAGGTCCCACTTGTTGACTACCACCACGAGTCCTTTCTTATTGCGCTGAATCAGGCCGAAGATGCTTACATCCTGCGACTCGATACCGCGGGTGGCGTCGATCATAAGGATACATACGTCTGAGGCCTCAATGGCTCGGATTGAGCGGATTACGGAGTAATACTCGATGTCTTCGTTGACCTTGTTTTTCTTGCGGATACCGGCGGTATCAACCAGATAGAAGTCAAAGCCGAATTTATTGTAGCGCGTGTAGATACTGTCGCGGGTGGTGCCGGCAATGTCAGTCACGATGTGGCGGTCCTCGTCGATAAACGCATTGATAATCGACGACTTACCGGCATTAGGACGGCCCACGATGGCAAACTTTGGGATATTGTCGAGATGCTCGCTCTCGTCGTCATCCTTCACCGGAAGTTTCTTCACTACCTCGTCGAGGAGGTCGCCGGTTCCGTAGCCGCTGGATGCTGACACGGGATAAGGCTCGCCCAATCCCAAGGCATAAAACTCGGCGATATTATAGATACTGTCGCCGGCATCTACCTTGTTGGCCACGAGAATCACGGGCTTTGTGGAGCGGCGCAGAATCTCGGCCACATGGTCGTCGAGGTCAGTGACACCGTTCATGGCATCGACCACGAAAAGAATTTCGTCGGCCTGCTCGATGGCAAGCGCAACCTGCTTGTTGATTTCCGATTCAAATATATCGTCGGAATTTACTACCCAGCCGCCGGTGTCGACGATGGAAAATTCCTTACCGTTCCACTCCACCTTGCCATACTGGCGGTCGCGGGTGGTGCCGGCGGTATCGTTGACTATCGCGGTACGTGTCTGAGTCAGGCGATTGAAGAGTGTAGACTTACCCACATTAGGGCGTCCCACTATTGCTATCATTTGTCCCATAACATTCAATATTTTTGCAAAGTTAACTAAAATTCATTAAAAATTAAAATATCAGGCCGTCTCCTCCTCAGGCTGTGGCGGGTCAGAAATCGAGGCCTTTTCTATCACAAATTCTTTGTAGTAAGCTATCAGGAGTGCCGTAAGCGGCAGAGCGATAATCATACCTATGATGCCGAGGAGCGTGCCCCATACCGAGAGGGCGAGAAGTATCACGGCCGGGTGCAATCCTAAGGCGCTTCCCATGATGTGGGGCGTAAGCACGTAGTCACATATTGATTGAGAAATGACATAGACGAGGATGCACTGACCCATCATTATCCAGAAGTTGCCGCCGTCGAGTGTGGAGATGAAGCACACTATCGCCACCGGTATAAGCGTGACATACTGGAAATAAGGTATCATATAGAGGATGCCCACAGTCACTCCCAGCACTATCGCCATAGGTATACCCACGATGGAGAATCCTATGGAATAGAATACTGCCGCGCATAGGGCTATGAGAGCCTGCCCGCGGAAGTAGCTGTTCATGCTGCGCTGTATGTCGAGGCCTATGCGCTTGGTGATGGGGCGATAGTCGGGCGGAACGAGACCTCCGGCGGCCGACACGAGCTCGTCGTAATCAATCATTATGAATACCACGTAGACAAATGTCAGGAGCCACTCGATAGTGTGCATGAGCACGTCGATTACATAGCTCACGAGCGATGTTCCGCCAGTGATAATCTCTTCAAGCTGACCGCTGTCAGCGAGTTGGGTGAAGCTGAATTGCTGAGCTAAGTTGTCGAGCCACTCACGGAATTCTTCAGGAATCATGGCCTCGATCATGCCGTTGGATCTGTAGCGGTCAATGAGCGCCGTCAGTTCACCTATCTCGCTTATCACGAGCGGCACCACAAAGTAGAGCACCGCCGCCACAAGGACTGCCGCTTCAAAGAGCGTAAGAAAAACATTTACTGTATGGCGGCGTATGTGGAATATCCTCCCGTTGAGTGCCACTACAGGCTGAAGCATATAAGCTATCAAGCAGGCGAGGCAGAAGGGAAGGAGCACATTTTTAAGCACATTGATGAGCCATACGGCTCCGGCAAGTATCAGTATGGAGCCGACGATCCGCACTACGCGGTCAAAGGTGAATGGACGACGTGAGGTTGACATACTTTAATAACCGCCCGAAGGCCTTAAATGTTTACGGGCCGCAGCAATTATGCGTTGCTGCGGCCCGCGTGGTGGTAATAAGTTTCAGAAATCAGAGGAGCTGCACGGAGCGGCGGATGAACTCGTTGAGCTCGCGGCCGCGGAGGAGTCCGTTGGCGAGGAGGGCAAGGTCGATCACCTGTCCTATCACGGGCTGCTCGGCGGCATAACCGGCCACGATCTTTTCAGCCTCGGTGCGGTTGTGCTCGGCAGTTTCGGAGAGGTGCTTGACCTGATTTTCATTTTCCTCGGTGAGCTTGCCGTCAGGAGCAGCATCGCGGAGCTCCTTGATGCGTGCGTTGTCGTCGGCTACGGCCTTATTGAGGGGCTCAATCTTCTCACCTACAGCTTTCTCGGCTTCGTCGAGTATGCGCTTTACTACGGGTGAACCGGTATTGACAATAAGATTGTAAGCATCGGGGAGCTCGGAGTAAAATGCCATGCCGGGCTGTGTAGCGGCCATGTCTTTCATACGTCGCATGTACTCGTTCTGAGTAATCAGCACTGGATTGGCGTCGGGATTAAGTTCTTCAAACGATACGAGGAATTCGGCTTTCTCAATCTTGGGCAGACGGATACGGAAGAGAGAGGTGAGGAGTGAAATCTGCTCACCTGAGAGGGATGTAGCTTTCTTGTCGGCCGCGGGCACGAGATTGTCGACCACGTCGGAATCCACGCGCACAAATCGGGTCTTCGCAATCTTGTTCTCAAGCATCGAGATGAAGTGGCCGTCGAGCTCGCCGTTCATGAGCAATACATTGTAGCCTTTCTCGGTAGCGGCTTGGATGTAAGCGTATTGAGCTGTGGCATCGGTGGCGTAGATATACACCACATCGCCATCTTTATCAGTCTGCGATGCTTCTACGAGGGTGCGGTATTCATCGAGGGTATAATACTTGCCGTCGGTATCCTTGAGAAGTACAAACTTCATGGCGGCGTCGCAGAATTTCTCGTCGGTAAGCATACCGTATTCGATGAAAATCTTTATGTCGTCCCACTTCTTCTCAAATTCCACGCGGTCGGCCTTGAAGAGTTCTTCGAGTCGCGACGATACTTTCTTGGTGATGTAGCCTGAGATTTTCTTCACAGCGGTATCGCTCTGAAGATAGCTACGAGATACATTAAGAGGTATATCGGGTGAGTCAATCACGCCCTGAAGGAGCATCATGAACTCGGGCACCACGCCTTCTACGGAGTCAGTTACGTATACCTGATTGCTGTAGAGCTGGATGCGGTCCTTGCGTATCTCAAGGTTATTCTTGATCTTGGGGAAGAAGAGCACACCGGTAAGGGTGAAGGGATAGTCGACATTGAGGTGAATCCAGAATAGAGGATCTTCCTGACCGGGATAGAGCTCGTGATAGAAGTTGCGGTAATCTTCATCGGTAAGCTCAGAGGGCTTCTTGGTCCACGCGGGCTCGGTGATGTTGATGACCTTGTCGCGGTCAGTGTCGACATACTTACCGTCTTTCCACTCCTGCTCCTTGCCTGAAATCACGGGCACGGGGAGGAAGCGGCAATATTTTTTCAGAAGCGAGTCGATGCGACCCTGCTCAAGATATTGCTTGGAGTCATCGTCGATGTAAAGCACGATGTCAGTACCGCGCTCGGCTTTCTCGGTATGCTCCATGGTAAACTCGGGCGAACCGTCGCATGTCCATTTCACCGCCTCAGCGCCTTCTTTATAAGAAAGCGAGCGTATCTCCACTTTCTTGGCCACCATGAATGCGG
>CAYZFG010000023.1:0-32877 GCA_964477665.1 uncultured Staphylococcus sp. | reverse complement strand
ACCAGACCCTGAAGCTCATCCAAAGCCTCTACGAAAAGAAACTCACTACTTACCCCCATAAACTTGTAGCCCACGCCGCAGCCCGACAGATGAGGGCACGGATAAGTGCTCCCTTCGAGCTTGGGATTAAGGATCGCCACCGCGTCGGGCAGCGTATCGTCAGGCACATGGTGGTCGCAGATTATGAAATCTATGCCGCGCTCCTTGGCATAGGCAATCTCCTCGATTGCCTTGATACCGCAGTCGAGGATGATGATGAGCTTCACCCCCTGCTCGGCGGCCATGTCGATAGCCTGCTTTGACACGCCGTAACCTTCGTCATAGCGTGTGGGGATGTAATAGTCGATGTTGGAGTAGAAATTCAGCAGATACTTGTAGACCAGCGCCACGGCGGTAGTGCCGTCGACATCATAGTCGCCAAACACTAAAATTCTCTCCTTGGTCCCCATAGCGCGGTTGAGGCGCTCTACAGCCTTGTCCATATCGGGCATAAGGAACGGGTCGTGCATATCCTTCAGCGAAGGGTGGAAAAATTTTTCCGCCTCTTCCACTGACGATATGCCGCGCTGGGCCAAAAGCTCGCTGATCGGCGGGGTGCCGCTGAAGCGCTTGGCCAAAACGGACTCGTGTTCCTGTTCGTCGGATGTCAGGGGACAGTAGTTCCATTTACTTGTCATTTATGTCGTTTTTTTATTATCAAGGTAGGGTGACCTGTCGGTCGACAGATCGGGGAGAGCACTGTCACCGGGACAGTTACGAGATTCATGGCAGTGGAGAGATGGTGTCCGACGCCGTCGTGACAAGTTATGGCCAATCCGTATTCCGGTCTTAAAAGCGCTGTCGGGAAAAGACCGCAGTCCTTCCCCGACACAAAATTAACAAAAAATTTTGGATTAAAGCAAATGATTAGTGTTATTAAAGATTAACGGCCTCGGCAAAGGCGGTTATTTCTTTTTAGGCTGGATATTGAGGCGGTATTGCACGGAGAGCATCACGTAGCGCGGCAGGGCATTGGAGTAGCTCACGGTGCGACCGGCAGCGTCAACGGCGTAGTTGACATTTGAGAGCTGATGGAGCATGTCAAATCCGTCAAGCATGAATACCCAGCGGCGGGCGAACGAGGGATTCCAGCTCAGGCGCGCATTCCATATCGCGTCGGTGCGATCCACCTGTGCCATGCCGTAGCCGCGGCGGGTGTAGACGGTAAAGTCAGTGGCGATACCTATGCCGCAGGGGAGGCGGAAGTCGCCTATGAGGCCGTAGCTGTAGTGGCGGGCGTTGATGGTGGAGAAGTCGTCGCGGGTGGAGGTGGAGCGTCGGGCGGTGACCTGACCGCGGGCTGTCAATGACTGCTTGCCTATCTGCCAGGTGAAGTCGAGCTTCTGGTCGAGCGTGGTGGTGCTGACCGTAGATTTCTGCGCAGCTTCCATATTGATTCCTATCATGTCGGCATATCGCTGAATGGTGCCTTCGGTGCCTGAGGAGAGGGAGAACTGATTCTTGCGGCCAAACTGCAGGCGGAGGCGGTTGCTCAACGTTGCTATTGAGTTGCCGTCGACGTTATACGTGCGTGTGGTGCGCACGCCGGTCGTGGTGTCGTATACGTAGCCGCGGGTGAGTGCATTGTTGGTGTAGTCATATTGCATAGTCACCTCTTCGCTGAGCGGATGGGCGGCGAGCACGGGCTCATAGAAATAGCTCAGGCGGTGGTGGAAGTTGTAGGCTGTCTTGAGGTCAGCGTTACCCACGGTAATATTGAGCGGGTCGGCATCATTGATCACGTCGAGGCGGTCAAATGGGTCGGGGGTCGTAGGAACGCAGTCGAAATGATAGGTAAGGAAGTGATTATATCCCCGGCGGCGGTCTTCTTCGGCATATCCCCAGCGGAAGTCGGCAAAAGTGCGCCAAGCGCCGGAGGTCACGATGAAATTAGTCTGCTTGACGAGCTGCGAGCGGCCGTCGCGCCAGTAATCGAGGCGCTGATGCTTGAGCGACAGGGAGGGATTGGTTACGAAATCAAAGTCATATTTCTTACTCTTTTGCAGCGTATATGTAATTCGGGGCTCAAATGAGTGCTTGTTTTCGATGAGGCGCGAAGTGTAGCTGTTGGCGGGGTCGAAGGCATCGAGATAACCTGCGGGCAACACACCAAACATGCCCATATCCTGCAGTCGCTCAAGTGCATACATATATGAATCCTTCTCGTGGTCGCTGAAGCGATACTCGTAGTTGAAGTTGAAGAAGAAGTCACCGGTGCGTATGCGGTAGGTGAGGTTGTTGACCGAGGTCATGATATGGTTGGGCGAATCGTCGAAGTACTGACGGCGACGCACTGCCGGCACGGGGTCGGCACCGTAGTTCACGCGATAGTCATTCCATCGTTCCTCCTTCTGGCGGTTGTAGCGGAAATAGGTTTCAAACGACAGGCGGTCGCCTGATGCGAGCGAGAAGCCCAGGCCGGGGGTAGCGCGCAGGTCGAGCGAACGCATGGAGCCGTCGGTGCGGGTTTCGGCGCGGTTGATCACAGCTGCAAGACGCTCGGGATTGGCCTCGGTATAAAGAGTCTCTATAATCTCGCGGTCGATATCATCCTGCTCGCGGTCAAAGGTTGCCGAGAGCGCGCTGCCGTCAGTGACCTTGTGGCGGTAATTGGCTGTGAGGTTGAGGTAGAAATATTGCTGCTTGCTATTGCGAAGCCATATATTGGCGCCGGAATTGAGTCGGGTGTCGGAACTGTGGGCTCGCGAGAAAGAGTGGTCGTAGGTATTGGTACTTCCGAGGAAATTGGTGCGCGAGGTGGTGGTAATATCATTAGTGCGCAGGTTCTCATACTTTACGTTTGCCTCTACCTCCACCGTTTCTTCAGGGTCAGCGTAAGTATACTGCGTGGCAGCGAGCTGATAGCGGCGGGTACCGTCGGGCATCTTGTCGGGAGTCCATGTGTCGGCCTTGCCGGGGCGCCGGTTGTCGTTGAGGTTATTGACATTGCCGAGTATGTTGAGCGAATGTGTGGCGGTAAACCAGCGGGCGAAAAGTCGGCCCGAATAGCGGTCTTCCGTGCCCACACCGCCCTGAGCGTTGATGAGCCAGCCCATGTTGTATTCCTTCTTCAACTTCACGTCCATAGTGAGGTGCTTGCCGCTCTCGTCGCCGGTCCACTTCTCCTTGTGATTCTGACCGCGGTACACCTCCACATTTTTCACCGTATAGGCGGCTATATTGTCGAGCATGAGCTGATTGTCGCCGTCGAAAAATTCCTTGCCGTTGAGCAGGAGCGACTCCACAAACTCTCCGTTGACCTTTATCTGGCCGTTATCGTTGAGCTCCACGCCGGGAAGCTGCGAGATGAGTCCGTCGAGCATCGAGCCTTCGGCGAGCTGGAAGGCGTCGGCGTTAAACACCAGTGTGTCACCTTTATTATAAAACTTGATTTTCGAGGCCGTCACGGTCACCTCCTTCAACTGATGAGGGGCGCGCTCAAGGTAGATAATAGGGATTTCGCGGTAGCTCTCGCGCTTGCCCAACTTATTGACTGTAAACGAAATGGTCTGAGGCGAGAAACCTTCACACTCTACATCAAACACGTAAGTGGAATCCACTCTGGGCACTGATTTATAGAAGTCAGATGCATCCACCATCTCTCCGCTCTGCCAGCGCTTACCCTTACAGGTTATAGTATCGACTCTATCGCCGGAAGCTGCAGGCCACAGCACGCGGGCCTCAGTGAGGTCAATTTTAGTAATGGCGGCCTTTATACGGCCATAAAGATAGAGGCTGTCGCGTTCGGCGGCAAAGGATGTCAGGCTTGCAAATAAGAGCACTAAGCTCAGCAGTTTTCTCATAAGGGAAAGGTAATGAATGATTGGTTAACGTGAGGATATTGCGGTTTTTAAAGCCGCTCATAATATTAGACTCAAAATTAGTGAAAAAGTTACTTACCCCCCCCCATTAACATTTCTTAACTTTTAAAGCTCACCGCTGGGGGTAATAAGGGCATTCAGGGCTTTAAAGACTTTAAGGTCATTAGGGAGTATTTTATGCCGAAAGGGAGGTGCCGGAGCATCTCCCTTTCAGTGTGTCACTAATGACACTATCAGCGCAGAGCGCTTTATCCTATCTTGATTCCCGAGAAGCCCATGAAGGCCATAGCGAGAATACCTGCTGTAACGAGTGCGATGGGCACACCTTTCATTGCCTTGGGCACCTCAACGAGAGCGAGCTGCTCGCGGATACCGGCAAAGATACAGAGCGCCATGGTGAAACCGATTGCGGTAGATACTGCATATACGAGTGCCTGACCCAGAGCGAAGTCTTTCTGCACGCAGAGGATGGCCACACCGAGCACGGCGCAGTTAGTGGTGATCAGAGGGAGGAATACACCGAGAGCGGCGTAGAGCGCGGGGGCTACTTTCTTAAGCACGATTTCGAGCATCTGCACCAGGGCTGCGATGACGAGGATGAAGACGATCGTCTGCATATAGCCGAGGTGAAGAGGATTGAGGCAGTAGGTCTGGAGAAGCCAGGTCACGAGGGTGGCGATGGCCATCACAAATGTTACCGCTGCGCCCATACCCACAGCCGACGAGAGCTTGCGCGAAACGCCGATGAAGGGGCAGATACCGAGGAACTGGGCAAATACGATGTTGTTGACAAAGATTGCCGTTATGATGATTGAGATATATTCTATCATGGCTCAGAGTAGTTTTACGGGATTATTTTGCAGTGCGGGTACGGATAGCGTTGAATGCGGCCACGAGAAGACCAAGGGCGATAAACGCACCGGGCGCGAGGATAAACATGAGAGCACCATACTGCTCGGGGTAGATCGAGGCACCGAAGATGCAACCTGTGCCGAGGAATTCACGCACGGCACCGAGGATAGTCAGCGCCAGGGTGAAGCCGAGACCGATACCTATACCGTCGAAGAGCGAGTCGCCTACGGAGTGGCGCGAAGCAAATGCCTCGGCACGACCCAGAAGGATACAGTTTACTACGATAAGGGGGATGAAGATACCGAGAGCGGCGTAGAGCGAAGGCACGTAGGCTTCCATCAGCATCTGGAGCAGTGTCACGAAGGTAGCGATCACCACGATAAACGCGGGGATGCGCACCTTGGAAGGCACGAGGTTTTTAATCATCGAGATTACCACGTTGGAGCAGATGAGCACGCCCATAGTGGCAAGACCCATGCTCATACCGGTAAGTGCGCTGGAAGTGGTACCCAGCGTGGGGCACATACCGAGCAGGAGTACAAATGTGGGGTTATCGGCTACGATGCCGTTATAGAGTATTCTGAGTTTGGAGTTCATGGGTCAGGAATCAATTAATGTTGGCTTTATATTGATTATATCCCTTGTAGGCGCGGTCGATAGCATCGAGGAATGCGCGCGATGAGATGGTGGCGGCAGTGATGGCGTCGACTTCACCACCGTCTTTACTTACAGTCATGTTGTTGACACCGGGATTCATGCCTATCACGTTACGCTTGCCGGTGGGGTCGCGGAACCAGTCCTGCATCTTCGCACCGAGGCCGGCGGTCTCTTCATGCTTCACCACTTCATAACCGGTGATGTTGCCGTCGAGGTCAAATCCCACCATGATGGTGAAGAAGCCTGAGAATGCGTTGGGGGTATACGATTCCACAGCTGCGCCGGTGAGCTGACCGCCGTCGGTAAGCGGGAACACGATTACGTTGTGACCCTTGTCGTCACAGAGCTCAGTGATAGTCTGGGCGTCGGCTGCGGGGTCGTTGTCAAACTGTGAGGTAGCCACAGCCTTGATGGCCTCCACCTGCTTCTGCTTGTTGGCCTGGGCGATAGGTTCGCTTGTAGCCTCATTGACACCGGCGAGCAGTGCGCCGGCTATGATTGTAATTGCACCGAGGGACAGAATCATCGTCCCGAGGGTAGATTTAGCTCCGCTCATGCCTTTACGCTCCTTTCTCCGAACTTACGGGGTTTGATCCAACGGTTGATCAGCGGGGTGAATCCGTTCATGATGAGGATAGCGAATGACATACCCTCGGGATAAGCGCCCCATTGACGAATTATAAATGTGATGGCACCGATGAGCACGCCGTAGACAAGCATACCGCGATGGCTCATGGGCGAGGTTACATAGTCAGTAGCCATGAATACTGCACCGAAGAGCAGACCGCCCGAGAGGAGTTCGAGTCCAACGGGAGCGCCGCATGCCCAGGCAAACACTGCCACCGTGGCGATAATCGACACGGGGATGTGCCATGAGATGATGCGTACACACAGCAGATATACGAGACCTAACAGGATGGCGATGGCACCTATCTCACCGATAGAGCCGCCCGAGAGGCCGAGCGCCTTATCCATCATGTCGAAGTTGGTCACCATATCAGAGCTTGCATCCATCTTGAGCATACCGAGGATGGTAGGACCGGTGGTGGCATCGAGGTAGGTCAGACGGTTTTCAAGCGGGAGGGGCCAGGTGGTCATCAGCACGGGGAACGAAAGCAGCAGGAACACGCGACCCACGAGAGCGGGGTTGAACGTATTGCAGCCAAGACCGCCGAACGCCATCTTGCCGATACCGATAGCCACGATGCTACCGATAAGCACTGTCCACACGGGAAGGTTTGACGGAAGGTTGAGGGCAAGTAGCAATCCCGTAAGCACTGCCGAGAGATTGCCGATGCTGGGCTTGCGTCCGAGCATATACTTGTCGATAAGCCATTCAGTTGCCACGCAGCCGATTATGGCGCTTACTATTACTATCAGGGCACCTATGCCGAAATAGAAAAGACTGAATGCCACTGCCGGTAGCAGGGCGATGATTACATGCCCCATACAGCGTCGCACTGTGAGTGACGTGTGTATGTGTGGCGAGAGGGATAAGGTTAACATTTGGATTAGTTTCTATGATATTCTCGGCAAAATTACAAAAAATTAACCTTATCTCAACATTTTATACAACTTTTTTCTACAAGAGAGTGAAATTTTATGAAAAAGCATGAATCACGCAATCTTACTTACTTAGCATCTCATACAGTCTCTAAGTAATAATAGGAATCAGACGTAGGGACGCTAAACACATGGTTTTGAGCCCCGAAAGGGCTCATTTTCTATTAATCTCGAATCAATCCGTGAGTGAGAACATATCAAAAAACATCGTTTTAGTATGTTCATTGGGATCTTTAGGCATCAGCAATTTAAAATCATTCTTTTCATAAAAAGAAATGGCATTTATGTAAGCATCTACTGTAATAAACCGGAAAGCTGATACTACATGCTTCTCTTGCAGTAGAAATTTCAAAGATGTCATCAACTCAGACCCCAGTCCGGAGCCATGCACAGATCTATCGACAGCAAAGCGACCAATCTTCACTGCCGGGTAACTACTGAATTGCTTCTCGATCGGAAACTCCTTTCTAATTCGTTTCCACATTGAATTAGAGGAATCTTGCCGTGAGATCTTGTCATTCAGTAGACAAAAGTAAGCTAATATCTTGCCGGCTTCTTCAAGGATATACGTATAGGCTATCTGCTTCTTTTGAAATGCCTTAGCATCATTCAAAAGAAAATCATTCAAATCCTCGTCTCCGCAGTCAAAAGCATCGAGGGGATAGTCATCAGTAAGGCGGACTAACTTCAGCATCTTTACAATTGGATTTTAACCTTTCGCTTAAAATCCTCATATACTTGGCGAAGTTGCTCCTTCTTTTCCTTTGAGTAGGGGCGAGTGCTCTGTATGATATTTTCAAACCGCTGTGCATCGTCGCCGTAAAGTACTGGGGTTTCTGCAATAGGACGTGCCATAGTTATCTATTTTTCTTTTCGTTATTTGATGATCTTTTCATCGTTTTGTTCCACAAATATAATATTTTAAATTCTATTTTGCAAATATAGTCAAAAAACATTTCCCATCACTCCTCTTCACCGGTGGCGGGGAGGTAGCGGCGGAGGAGGAGGAAGCCGCCTATGCCGGCAAGGAGCGAACCTACCACGATACCTATCTTGGCTTGGTTAAGCAGAGCCGCGCCTTCCGCTCCCATGTCGCCGAATGAGAGGTTGGCGATAAAGAGCGACACCGTGAAGCCTATACCGCCCAACATGGCGATGGCCGCAACCATCTTCCAGTTGCTGTGCTCGGGCATGGGCGCCCAGCCGGCTTTGACCGTCGCCCACGAAAAAAGCAGTATTCCGAGGAATTTACCCGCTACGAGCGCAATGATTATGGCCAAGCTCAATCCCTGAACTATGCTGAGCGGATCTACGTCGAGCAGATATATTCCGGCGTTGGCAAAGGCGAAGATCGGGATTATCAGATAGTTGGTGAGCGGGTGGAGGGAGTCTTCCATATCCTGAAGCGGCGAAATGACTTTATCGGAAGCTGACTCGATCTGCTTCAACCAGTCCATCTGGTCATGGTCAAGGATGGTGCGGGAGTCAAGGCGATCTTCGTCGTCCTCGCGGAAGCGGGCGATATTGTCGCGGATAATCTTGACGTAGTTGCGGGGGTCATAGACCGGGGTGGCGGGGATGGTAAAGGCCACGAGCACACCGGCAATAGTGGGATGTATGCCCGAATTGAGGAACAGGAACCACACCACGGTGCCGAGCAGCGTGTAAAAGAGCTTGCTCTGAATCTTCAACCGGCCGCCAATAAAAAGTATAGCGAGCACTATTGCGGCGTAGACAAGATACATGACCTCGATATGCGACGAGTAGCAGGTAGCTATCACTATGATACCGCCTATATCGTCTACTACGGCAAGTGTGGTAAGGAATATCTTGAGCGACAGTGGCACGCGCGAGCCGAGGATGGCAAGCACGCCCAGCGAGAAAGCGATGTCGGTAGCCATAGGGATAGCCGCCCCCGCGGTGTAGTCACTGCCGTGAGCCATGGCAAAGAATATCAGCACTGGCACTACCATGCCGCCTATCGCGCCCATGATGGGGAGAAGCGCTTGCTTGAAGGATGCGAGTTCGCCCACGAGCACCTCGCGCTTTATTTCAAGACCTATGGTGAAGAAAAACACCGCCATAAGCGCATCGTTGATAAACTGAAGCACGCTCATGGGATGCCCAGCGTGGGAAAACAGATTGAAACCGCCTATCTGCAGCCTCATCTCCTGATTCCAGAAATCATTATACATCACGTTGAGGCCGGGGATATTGGCCACGATAAGGGCGAGCAACGTGGCGAGTATCAGCACATTGCCACCTGTAGCATGACGGCGCAGCGCCTGGCGGGCTGCAAAAAACACATTATGGAGTTTACGCTTTTCGGGTTGAACTGTAGTGGGAGTCATAGTGAAACGTTATTTATATATGTAACGCTCACCCTCCTGCAATGTTCAAAGCATGGGGCTCAGCAGGCGGCACACGCTCTCGCGTATCTTCTGGCGCCGGCTGCGGCGATGCCACTCTCGCGGAGCCACGCGCACCGACATGCGCATGTCCTCCTCAAACTGGCGGGTTATCGAGCGGTTCATCTCGCGGGAATACATCATCACGTTTTCCTCAAAATTAGTTTCCATCGAGCGGTAATCGAAATTAGTGGTGCCTATAGTGGAAAACTCATCGTCGACCACCAGCACCTTGCAGTGGAGCATACCGGGCTCGTAGAGATAAAATTTTATGCCCGCGCCCATGCACTCGGTCATGTAAGAGCGTGAGGCATAGGCGAGCAGCTTGGAGTCAGTCATGCGCGGGAGCATCACCCTCACGTCCACACCCGCGAGTGACGCTGTCATCAGTGCATTGAGCATCGCGGTATTGGGGAGGAAATAGGGTGTCTGGATATACACGCGCTTCTTGGCCTGGGCTATGGCCTTGAAATATGTAAGTGCTATGCCCGAGTAGCGGTCAGTGGGTCCGCCGGTGATAAACTGCACCCCCACCCCGGGAATCGCGCCGGGCCACAGCTCGGTACTCTCCACGGTAGAATAGTCAATGAGTCCGCGCCCCATGAAATTCCAGTCCACCGCGAAGTGATACTGAAAACCGGCCACTGCGGCTCCGGTAAACCTCATCGAGGTGTCGCGCCACTTGCCGAATGAGTCGCCGCCGTTGATATAACGGTCAGCCACGTTCATGCCGCCGATATAGCCTATCACATTATCTATCATCACCCCCTTGCGATGGTTGCGCCAGTTGAGCGTGCCGGCAAGTCGAGGGAATGCGGGCTTGAAGAATGGCTCTACCTCCACCCCGGCCTCGGCCATGCGCTCAAAGAACTTCGAGGGCACGTCGATACACCCAACGTAGTCATACAGCAGTCTAACTTTCAATCCTTCACGCGCTTTTTCGATGAGGATGTCGGCAATAGTGGTGCCGATATTATCGTCGGCAAAGATGTAATACTGCATGTTGATACACTCGCGGGCGGCGCGCAGGTCAGCTACAAGCGCGCTGAAAAAGCTCTCGCCGTCGATATACACCTCCACCGGGGTATCGGGATAAAATCCGGCACCGGTCGTAGCATTGCCCAAGCGGATGAGCCGCGCGCTGTCGTCGCTGATCGACTTAAGATTGCGAGGCACGGTCGATTGCTCGGCCGTGGCGGCAAGGCGGCGGCGCTTGCGTCGGGAGATGACACGGGTATTTTTCAGTCCGCGCCCTAAAAAGAGATACATCAGGAAGCCGAGCACCGGCAGGAGCACCACCACGGCAATCCAGCCGAGCGAGCGCACGGGGTTGCCGTTGTCAGTAATGATAATCCATGCCACAGTGAGGATAGCCACTATATAGGCCACCGTCACCGCGGGCCACAGCCAGGCCGAGAGAGCGAGCAGAATCATTCGTTCACAAGTTTGATGCCATCGTCATGTATAGTGATGAGCCGGCGGCGGTAAAGGCTGCCGATAGCTTTCTTAAAGTCTTTTTTGGAGCAGGCGAAAGCGGCCTTAATGGCCTCGGGCGAGGAGTTATCGGTAAGCGGGTAATAGCCTCCGGGCTCATTGCCGAGACGGGCGAGGATAGTTTCGGCCAACTCATCCACGCGGTGATCGTCGCCGCCGTGGAGCAGGAGGTCGATCTTATTGTCGGGGCGCACATGCTTGATATAGGCATCCACGGTCTCCCCAATCACGAGCGGCTTATAAAGCTCGTTTTCATAAATGATACCTTGGAAGAGATTATCCACTATCACCTTGTAGCCCACTTCGTTGCGGTCATATACGAGTGCCTTCACCTTGAATCCGCGCTTGTAGTAAGGGATAGTATTGCCGAGAAATTTCTCGATCTTGCACGAAGCCACCACGCGCTTGCTGTTGTCGTCGAGATACACGTAGACGGGCACCACCATGCCGCGCGAGAGCTTGGCCCGCTGTTCGCTGAAGGGCACGAGGAGCTCTTTGGCAATCAGTCCCCAGTCGAGAAACGCGCCGAAGCGGTTCACATCGTTGACTTGCAGGAAGGCAAATTCTCCCGCCGTAGCGTAAGGGCGCTCGGTAGTGGCCACGGGGCGATCGTCGGAATCCGTGTAGACAAACACATGCACCTCATCGCCCGGCTTGAGCGGAGTGGTGATATATTTGGCCGGCAGGAGCACCTCCGAGCCGTCGCCGCCATCGAGGTAGGCTCCGAAATCCACGAGCCTGCCCACCTTGAGCGTATTATATTTTCCTATCTTGATTTGTGATTTCATAACAGTTGAAAAATGATGATTATAATATATATGTAACCCGCTACGCTCGGTAAGGGTTCAATCGAGTATCCCGCGGGCGGTGAAGATATGGAATATCAGGTCGCGGAAAAGGTCATACTCGTTCATGCGCGAACCCACGCCCTTGACCTTGCGATCAAAATCGCGCAGGGCCGATATTATTTCGATGGTCTGCCGCACGTTATAAGCTCTTGCGGCCGTCTCGTAAGGGCGCAGCTGCCACGAACTGCGGAAGCCGAGCGCGTCCATGTAGCCTGAGGGTGATTTATCGCGGGTGTAGTGGTAGATGAGCAGATTGGAAAAGAGGTTGAAGAGCGTCACCACGGTCACCACCGTAGGGTTATTCTTGGGATTGGCGCGGAAATACTCGGCTATGCGAAAAGCCTTGGCAACGTCGCGGGCGGCTATGGCATCTACGAGTTCAAAGTTATTGTAATCCTTTGATATACCTATATTTCGCTCCACCACTTCCGGCGTCACCTGCGCTCCGGGGCCGAGGATAGTGGCGAGCTTGGTGATTTCATTGTAGAGCTTGGCCACATCGCTGCCTATGAAGTCGCGCAGCATCATGAGCGCCTTATTGTCTACGGTAAGATTATGTGCCTTGATGAGCTCGGAAATCACCGGACCCACGTTGCGGTCAGTGAGGCGTTTGGATTCGAAAATCACGCCGTTTTTCTTCACGGCATCAATCAGTTCCTTACCCTTAGCAACCGCACCGCGACATACTATGACGAGCACGGTGCTCTCGCTGGGCCGCGCGGCGTAGCTGTGAAGCTTATTGAGCTGGTCGGCGCGTATGGCATGAGCCTCCTTAAGTATCACCACCTGCCTGTCGGCCATCATGGGATAGCGGCGCGCCACCTCCATGACGGCGTCCATCGTAGTCTCGGGGGCGTAAAGCTGATAGAGATTAAAGGCGCGGTCAGCTTCGGGAAGAATATTCTCGAAGTCCTCCACGAGGCGGTCAATATAGTATCCCTCCTCACCGTGAAGCAGATAGACGGGGCGGAGATTTCCGGCGGCTATGTCGCGGCGAAGGGTGGTAAACGGGTCGGCGGTAGGTGATGCCATGCTTATTCAGGAATTTTTCGTAAATTTACGCAATATTTCACGAATATGCAACAATTAAATCTCCCCGAAGCGCAATTACAGTTGCGACGCGACCCCGACGGCACCGTCAGGGTCTATGACCCGTTGCGCCGCGCGTGGCTTGTAGTCACGCCGGAGGAGTGGGTGCGCCAGCATTTCGTCAATTTCCTCATTGCGGAGCGCGGCTATCCGTCGTCGCGCGTAGCCAATGAGGTCTCTATCCGCCTGAATAATACCCTCAAGCGCTGTGACACAGTGATTTATTCCCCCTCATTGCAGCCCATAGCCATAGTGGAATACAAGGCGCCGGAAATCACGGTGACTCCGCGCGTATTCGAGCAGATTGCGAGATATAATATAGTATTGAATGTCAGGGTATTGATAGTAAGTAACGGTCTGCACCACTATGCCTGCCGCATCAACCCCGACGGCTCTTATACCTTCCTCCGCGACATCCCCCGCTGGGAGGAAATATGATCAGAAGAAGTAGCTCACGCGGAAATTCCACGTGCGGTTGTCGGCCTTGAAGTCAGTGAGTATAGGCATCGACACAGCCGTGGTCATGCCCCACGAGTAGAACACTCCCACCTGCCAGCGCTTGAAGAGCTCCACGCCTCCGCCGGCGGTAAGTCCCAGGCCCACTGCATTGTAATCGAGCGGAGCATTGTGATTGTGACCCAAGAGGATATTGAGCTCGGGGCCGCCCTGAACGAAGGGGGCGAGGTAATCCTCAAATCCGTCCATGCGCGTCCACTTAAATTTCAGATGGAGAGGAATATCGAGATATTGCAGATAGGAGTCGATTTTGCCGTAACCTTGGGTTGACCATATAGGTTTCTGCCCTATGTTCATTCCGGCACCGCGCATCTCATAGAGTGCGCCGAATTCTATACCGAAGCCTATGCCGGGAAACATCAGCTCGCCCTTCACACCGGCCGTAGCACCCGCGTGGCTGCTTACGTCAAAGAGATTCTGCGAGAAATCGAGCGTAGTGAGTGTGGCTCCGGCGGTGGCTCCCCAGCGGAATTGTGCCTGAGCTTTCTGCGCGCCGGCAAGCGCGGCAACGGCTATGATGAAAAGGAGTAAGATTCGTTTCATATCGTGAGATTTTGCCGCAAAGTTAGCAATTATCCTTTACAGTTGCAAATCACATCTATAATAAGTAACTTTGCACCATATATGCTACCTGAAAACAACGAATATCTCAATCAGCTCAATTCCCAGCAGCGCGAGGCCGTGGTGTACTGCGACGGCCCTCAGCTCGTGATCGCGGGCGCCGGCTCGGGAAAGACCCGCGTGCTCACTTATAAGATAGTCCACCTGCTCCACCACGGCTACCGCCCGTCGGGGATTCTGGCGCTGACTTTTACCAACAAGGCCGCCCGCGAGATGCGCGAGCGTATCGCCGCCCTCACCGGTGAGGAAGTAGCTTCGCGGCTGTGGATGGGCACGTTTCACTCGGTGTTTAACCGCATCCTCCACTACCATGCCGACCGCCTGGGCTATAAATCCAATTTCACCATCTACGACACCTCGGCGTCGCGCTCGATGATCAAACTCCTTGTGCGCGAGATGGGTTACGACGAGAAGATCTATACCGCGGCCAAGGTCCACAATGCCATTTCGTGGGCCAAGAATGCACTCGTTTCACCCGAGGCCTACGCTCTCAACAATGATTTGCTGAAGGCCGACAAGAATATGCGTTGCCCCAACATCTACATCCTCTACCGCATGTACATGGAGAGGGCGCGCACTCTGGGCGTGATGGATTTCGACGACCTGCTATATTATACCTACGAGCTTTTCGACAAGAATCCCGATATTCTCGACAGCTATCGCGAGCGGTTCAGCTACGTGCTCGTGGATGAGTATCAGGACACCAACTCGGCTCAGTATCATATCATTAATCAGCTCTGCCGCGGCCGCAACTGCCTTACTCTCGTGGGCGACGATGCCCAGAGCATCTACTCTTTCCGCGGCGCCAATATTTCAAATATCCTCCACCTGCGCGACGTCTACCCCACCCTCCACATCTCCAAGCTGGAGCAGAACTACCGCTCGACCCGCAATATCATCGAGGCCGCCGGCTCGCTCATCGCCAAAAACCGCGACCAGATTGAGAAGAAAGTCTTCTCCGAGAAGTCGTCGGGGAGCCGCCTGCGCGTTATCGAGGCTTATACTGACCAGGAAGAGGCGCGACTGGTGGCCTCGGGCATTTCGTCGATGAAGATGGCCACGGGTGATTCCTACGATGATTTCGTGATTCTCTACCGCACCAATGCCCAGAGCCGCGAGCTTGAGGAGGCGTTGCGCACCCGCTCGATTCCTTACCGCATCTACGGCGGCCTGTCGTTTTACCAGCGCAAGGAGGTGAGAGATGCCGTGTCATATTTCCAGCTCGTGGTCAACCCCGACGATGACGAGGCTCTGCGCCGTGTCATCAATACACCCAAGCGCGGTATAGGCGACACTACGATAGGCAAAATCACTGCCGCCGCGCTGGCTCACAATGTGTCGATGTGGTATGTGCTCAACAATCCCGACCTCTATGCCGCTGACCTAAATCTCAACGCCCGCACCCGTAATCTCTTAGCAGGATTCGCCTCGCTCATCAATTCATTTATCGAGGCCAACGATACGCAGCGCCTTGATGCACACGAGCTTGCGCGGCTTATCATCGACCGCTCGGGTCTGCTCGCTGAATACGCGAGCGGTGACACGCCTGAAAATGTGTCGCGACGTGAGAATATCAACGAGCTTGTGACTGCGGCCGAGAAATTTGTAACCGAGCGCATCGAGCAGGGCCGCACGGATATATATATGGCCGACCTCATGAGCGAGGTGTCGCTCGCCACTGACCAGGACAGCGACGCCGACGAGGCTGCCGACGGCATCACCGAGCGCGTGACCATGATGACGGCCCACGCTGCCAAAGGTCTGGAGTTCAACAATGTATTTATCGTGGGCGTGGAGGAGGATCTCTTCCCGTCGGCGATGTGCAGCGATAAGGCCGAGGGTGTGGAAGAGGAGCGCAGACTGCTCTACGTGGCCATAACCCGCGCCCGCAACAACTGCACGATGTCTTACACCAAGAGCCGTTTCCGCAACGGCATGAAGGTATTTCCCCGTCCGTCGCGATTTTTGGCCGACATTGACCCGTCGTATCTCAACGTATCGGGCACCACGCTGGGCCGCGCAGCATCGGGCAGCCGTGCGCCGCGCCAGTCTTACTCTCCGTCGGGCGGCAATCCTGTAAATCTCACCGCGTTACGCAATACCGGGTCAGCATCACGCCCGGCCACCGCTCAGCGTCCCGGTGCCGAAGGATGCTCCACCCACAAGCTCGAAGAGCTCAGTGCGGGCATGGAGATACGCCACCCGTCGTTTGGCCACGGCGTAATCACCGAAATCGATACCGCGATGTCCGACGCCCGTATTCGCGTGAAATTTGACAGCGACGACTCGTCGCGCCTCCTGCTTCTCAAATTCGCTAAATTTGAAATCTTATGACCCAACAGCAACTCGCCACTCCTTATTATATAGTATATGAGGACGCCTTGCGTCGCAACCTCAGCCTGATTACCGACGTGGAGCGCCGCGCAGGCGTGAATATCATCATGGCTTTCAAGGCCAATGCCCTGTGGAAAACGTTTCCCGTGATACGCGAGTACAACCGCGACTTCACGGCCAGTTCGCTCAACGAGCTTCAGCTCGGGGTGGAGGAGCTTGGCGGCGAGGCTCATGTATATTGCCCCGTCTACACCCCCGCTACCATCGACCGCTTTCTCGACCACGCCTCGCATATCACATTCAACTCCCTGAATCAGTGGCAACTATACGGCAAGCGTGCTTTAGAACGCGGTGTATCGCCGGGGTTGCGCGTCAATCCCCGCTGCTCGGTAATCGAGACTGACCTTTACAATCCAGCTCTTCCCGGAAGCCGCTTCGGCGTTACGGCCGAGGAGCTTGAAGGGAATTTTCCCGACGGACTGGAGGGTTTTCATTTCCACGCGCTTTGCGAGTCGTCATCCTACGATCTTGAAAAGGTTCTCGAAGCCTTCGAGCGTCAGTTTGGCAAGTACCTGCCCCGCCTGAAATGGGTGAACTTCGGCGGCGGCCACCTCATGACCCGGGAGGGGTATGACACTGAGCATCTCATACGCCTTCTCACCGACTTCCGCGCCCGCTATCCGTGGCTCAAAGTGATACTTGAACCCGGCAGCGCATGGACCTGGCGCACAGGCTCGCTGGTTACTTCAGTGCTCGATGTGGTGGAAAACGATGGTATCGCCACGGCCATAATCGACGCTTCTTTTGCCTGCCACATGCCCGACACTCTTGAGATGCCCTATCAGCCGGCCATCACCGAATCAGTCCCCGAAGCCTCAGGCACGTATGCCTACCGTCTTGGCGGCAATTCCTGCCTGAGCGGCGACTACTGCGGCCCTTGGCACTTTGACCACAAGCTTCAGCCGGGCGAGCAGCTTACGCTGGAGGACATGAATCATTATACGACGGTCAAGACCACGATGTTCAACGGCATTGCCCATCCCTCGCTCGTGTTCTGCAACTCGGCAGGTGACTGCACCGTGATGAGAGAATTTGATTACAACGACTATAAAACCCGCATGTCATGAAACCCGCCCGACCCCGCTTCTCCGTGATAGTACCGGTATACAACCGCATCGACGAGGTCGACGATCTCCTCGCGAGCCTCGCTGCACAGACGGTCAAGGATTTTGAAGTAATCATAGTGGAGGACGGTTCCACGGAGCCTTGCGAAGAGGTTGTCAACAAGTATGCCGACAAGGTCGCCGTGCAATATTTCTTCAAGCCCAACGAGGGTCGCTCCATAGCCCGCAACTATGGAATGGAACAGGCCTACGGCGACTATTTCATCTTCTTTGACAGCGATTGCGTGATACCCCCCGACTATTTCGAGCGCATAAGTGAGAGCCTCTACGATGAGCCGCTCGACTGCTTCGGTGGCCCCGACGCGGCTCATGAATCCTTCTCCACCACGCAGAAGGCTATCAATGTGGCAATGACGTCGTTTCTCACCACCGGCGGCATACGCGGCGGCAAGGTGAGTCTGGAGAAGTTCGTGCCCCGCACGTTCAACATGGGTTTCTCGCACGAAGTATACCGCACCGTTGGTGGCTTCCGTGAGATGTTTTCGGAGGATATCGACATGTCCACCCGCATCCGCAACGAAGGATTTACCATCGGGCTGATAGCCGACGCGCCGGTCTACCACAAGCGACGCATCGACCTTAAGAAGTTTTTCCGTCAGGTACATGTCTTCGGCATGTCGCGCATCACGCTCAAACTCCTCTATCCCGGGTCGCTCAAACTCGTTCATGCCCTTCCGGCACTGGCCGTAATCATAGGTATAGCGCTCGTGTTGCTCGGTATCTTCGTGAGCCCGTGGTGGTTACTGCCTATAGCGATATACCTCGTGGCAGTGTTTATATCAGCACTCGTCTCCACCCGCTCGCTCGCAGTATCGGCTATGGCCGTACCCGCAAGCGTCATCATGATTACGGGGTACGGCACAGGATTCCTGAAAGCTTATTTTACCAAAATCATCCTCGGTCGCGGCCGCGATATCAACGAGGAAATTGAAATTCGTCGCGGAAAATGATAGAGGAAACTGACGACATACGCCCGCTGCGAATCGCCGATCTTGACCTCGACGACCGTCCGCGCGAGAAGGCTCTCGCCCACGGTATAAAGTCGCTGTCGGCAGCCGAACTGATGGCTATAATTCTGGGCGGAGGCATACAGGGCGTCTCGGCTATCGACCTGGCCAAGAGGATATTGTATAACAACGCCAACTCGCTCGCCGACGTATCGCGCATGTCGATCGAAGAGATTTGCAAGAAATACCGCGGAATCGGTCCGGCCAAAGCCATAGGTCTGGCCGCAGCTTTTGAGCTGGGCATACGTTGTCGCGACGAGATGAGTGCCCCGGCCGACATGGTGATACGCACCAGTTCCGACGCTTACTCCATAATGCGCTCGCAGCTCGAATTGCTTGACCACGAGGAGTTTTGGATCATGATACTCTCGCGCAGCAATCAGGTCAAGAGCAAGGTGTGTATATCGCGCGGCGGCACAGCCTCTACGGCCGTCGACATCAAGCTGCTGCTCAAGCGCGCCATCGATTCACTCGCCTCCGGCATTATCCTCGTACACAACCACCCCTCAGGCAACCTTCAGACCTCCGCGCAAGACGACTCGCTGACACGCCGTATAGTGCAGGGCGCCGAGTATCTCGACATCAAGGTCCTCGACCACCTCATCATCTCCCGCTCCGGCTACCTCTCCTACCGCGACGAAGGGAAGCTGTAACGGCCAAATTTTTTAAATATGCCCCTACCCCTGCTTTTCTTTAAGGTACCCCGTCATCACATGAATAATAGGGGCATGGCTATCTCTATAAAATGCTCTTGCATATGATTCATGCCCTTCCGGACCGATCACAATGTCTTGGTGGTTTATAGATGCTCTGTCGCAGTATCGCTTGAACAATGCGTCAAAAAGATTCCAACGGTACTGCTGAGGTAATATATTCGGATGATTGGTCTCAAGCTCGTCAGTAGAACAAATAAATGTAAATATGGCATTATCCCGCATCAAGAATTGCTCTAATAGCCAAGCACTCATTCTGAAAAATACAACGGGATTAATCGGCTTATCCGTAAAAGCTTTAGATATTTCAATGTC
The DNA here is from genome assembly GCA_964477665.1 of uncultured Staphylococcus sp. Taxonomy (GTDB): domain Bacteria; phylum Bacteroidota; class Bacteroidia; order Bacteroidales; family Muribaculaceae; genus Duncaniella. The sequence goes on along the minus strand of CAYZFG010000023.1, from coordinate 13,416 downwards.
AGCAACCTCTATATCAAGAAACTCTTCAGGGATAAACAAAGTGCTTGTCTTATAATCGTCATCATAAAAACAAAGGGCGACCAATAAATGATTGCCCTCATTATCAGAGAATGTTTGTTCTATCGTTTCCATGAATCAGCATTTCGGTAGCTGAGACTGAACGAATTTCTCACGCATTTGATGTATTCGTTCCTTCTTTTCAAGTTGTGCTTTCTCTATGAAAGCGACCAACTCTTTCGTCGGTTTTTCAATCCTGATAATTGTTGTCGTTTCCATAATTATGAGTTTAAAACTATTCAATTATTTGCAAAAATACTACAAATATATTGCAGCTGCAATATTTGCAGGGGATTCTTTTAATAATTAACATTTTTTGCGCCGCTTTGGTTTCACGCCTGTATCTCACGTCCGCTGCCGCGGGAGAGGCGGCGGTGGATGGCGGCGACGATGGTGGCGGTGATGAAGTAGATGCCGACAAGAAGCCACAGCATCTTGTAGTAATGAGCTACGTTGGCCGGTGTGGCGCCGTCGGAGGTCATGCGTATGAAGCCTTCCATGCCCCATGTGGCGGGGATGCAGTCAGAGATCAGGAGCCAGAAGCCATTGAATGCGTAGCGGGGCCAGGTCAGGCCGGAGAGGAAGAGGAACACGAGCGACGTGAATACCACCACAAGTAGCGAGGTTTCGCGCTCGGTGATGAAGACGGCGACCGTCTGACCAAGCATGGCCGATGCGATAAGTAGCGGAAAGATAAAGGGCATATACTGGCCAAACTCCGTGACGTGGGGGAGCGAGAACATCTCGGGAATGATATGGAGGATGTAATATGCAAGCGGAAGATAAAGCATCACGTAGCATAGAGTGCGACCTATCACGGTGATGACGGGCGACGCATCTACCGCCATGGGATCGTAGCCATGGTTACGGCGGCGACGCTCGGCCCTACCGCCGGCGAGCATGGCGATACCGAGTATCATACTCTGCTGGAGTATCAATACCACGATACCGGGCATGACAAACGACGCAAAGCCTTGCGTCTCGTCACCCACGATTACTGACTGTGACTCGACAGGCAGCTGACCTGTGGTGACGCTTTCAGCCAGCAGGCCGAGGTCACTGATGCGTCGCTCGGTGATGGAGAGGGTCTGATCCACCTGCACATCGGTAAGCGCAAGAAGCATCGCGCGGTAGCGGAGCAGGAGCGACATATCGGCGTAGGTGGTGATAGTGGCTTGCTGAAGTGAATTGAGTGCCTTGTCATAATTAGCGGGTATCTCTATGATGGCATAGCACTTCTTTGTGTGCCAAGCCTCGCGGGCTTCGTTGAGATTGGCGGCGTAGCCGGTCACGGCCAAAGCCTGCGTGGCGTCGATGGCTCGCACGAGTTCGCGCGACGACGGGGTGCGGCAGTTATCCACCACCACCACGGGCATATTGGTGACAATCTCGGGATTATATATGAGGGTATACACCACCGGGTAAGCAATGGGCAGACCGAAAAAGAATATCAGTACCCCGGGATCAGTAAACACGAGATAAAATTCCCTGCGCCACACTCTGAAAAGCGTGACCAGTCGGCGGCTTATATCTTTTAACAGTTTCATGAGCGTTAACGGTAATCAGGGTACATATACGGGGTTGGACAGGCGGCGGCGCAGGCGGCGCAATCCGAGAACCGGCAGAAGCAGGAATGCAAGGAGCGCCACGTAGTAGTAGTGGGAGTAATAGATGGGAATACCGTTGAGCGCCTGGTCGATATAAATCAGGAAGTAATAGCGGATGGGGAAGATATAGGCGAATATGCCCACGCTGCCATACATCTGGTCGACCGGGAAAGAGAATCCGGCCACCGAGAAGCAGAGTATGCCGAAGAGGGAGCATATCGAGAGCGAGAGACGGAGGTTGGGCACCAGCTCCACAATCGCCACGGCGAGCGCCTGACAGGCCATCACGAAGAGCACCATGGCCACGATGATGTGCAAGGCGTGATTGTTGAGCGGGAAGTGAAGGAATCCGTATAGTACAGCCTGCAGTCCTATGCCTATGGCGGAGAATACCACGGTCTGGGGCAGCAGCTTGCCGGCAAGAGCTATTGTTACGTGTCCTCCGGCGGTCTGGAGCCACTGCGGCGATGTGCCGTGCTTTATCTCGGTACAGATGCTGAACACTGTGACTGTAAGCACCAGCAGCGCAAGCAGTCCGGGCAGGAAGGAGTTGGAGAGATAGTAGTTATAGTTGGTCCACGGATTATTGAGCGGATGGGTATCAACCCCGAGCGGTTGCACCAGCGGCGACACAAAACTGTCGCTCAGTCCGGCCTGCACGAGTTGGGTCTCCACAATATCGCCGGCCGTGCCCACAGCCACGGTCTTGAATCCCTTGAACGACAGCGTGCCGGGCACGAAAACGGTCATGTTGCAGTAAAACGACAGCGTGGGATGGCGGTCACCTATGGCATCCTTCTGAAAATCCTCGGGGATATGGAAGAAACCGAAAATCTCGCCGCTGCGCATCTTCTCCATGGCCGCATGATATGATTCGAGGTGCTCGTTGATGTCGATCAGCTCCATGGCGTTGAGCTGACGGGTGACGCTGCGCGACATGGCCGACTGGTCATTGTCGACGATAGCCACGGGTACCTTCAGCGGCAGACCCTCGTTCATGAGGTTGAGGAAGAAAAACGAGCACACCACGGGCACGACAATCATCATGAAGAAATAGATTTTCCTCGTGCCGAGTTGCCTGATGCCCCGTAGTAAAGATGCCTTCAACATGATGCTGCTATTGACCGGATTACTTCTTGAAATATACCACACTCATGCCGGGACGCAGGTCAGGAATCGAATCCACCGGACGCGCCTTGACCTCAAATGTCTTGCTGTCCCACTGGCCGGTCGACTTGGTGGCGCGCCATGTGGCGTAAGAGCCGAGGTCGCGGATGTAGAATATCTTCACCTTGATGTTGCGGCGGTCAAGCGCGGGCACCATCACTTCTATTTCGTTGCCCATCTTGAGGTCGTTGAGCAGGTCTTCGCGCACATTGAAGGTCACCCACTTGTCCGATACTTTAAGCAGACTCATAAGCGGGGCTCCGAGTGCCACGAGCTCACCTTCCTCGGGATATATCTGGTCAATCTGTCCGTCGCAGGGAGCTACAAGATACTGGTCTTCGAGCAGACTCTCCACCTGAGCCACACCGCCGCGAGCCACTTCCACCATGGCCTCGGCATTGGCCTTATCCTCCTTCTGCGCGCCCTCTTTCACGAGCGAAAGCTGGCTCTTGGCAGCCGACTCGGCAGCCACGGCAGCATCGTAGGCCGCCTTAGCCTCGTCGCGCTTCTGCTCCGATACCACACCGGCCTTGAAGAGATTTTCAAGTCGGTCATAGGTCTTGCGTGTGATGGTCACGGCTGCTGTAGCCTGAGCCACCATATCCTGCGCGGCCTGAATCATCTGGATACGGGCGCCGGCGTCGACCTTCTTGTTGATAGCCGCAGCGGCGGTCTCCATGCCCTCAGCCTGCATGAGCTGAGCCTCGGCAACCGACGAGTGGATGTGGATGAGCGTGTCGCCCTTCTTTACCATGTCGCCTTCATGCACATAGAAGTCGCGCACTCGGCCGGGGAGCTTGCCTGAAATCTTTACTGAAGTAGCCTCGGCCTGACCCTCGACTATCTCGTCGGGATGTGACAGGAGGCAGAAACCTATGATTGCAAGTACGATGCAAAGGAGCACTACTACTCCCATTGCTGCAAGGAGCACGCGATTTTCGCGCTGCTCGGGGGTGGTGGTATTTTGAGCCATGATGGTGATATTTTTTAATTAATTGTTGAAACTTACATATTAGTGTCAAGTCGGCCGAGTACTTTTGAGAGATACACGTCGCAGAGATATATGTCGATTCCGGCGTCGATATTTTCGCTGTTGGCCTTAAGCCATGCGGTCTGGGCCTCCATCACATTATCCACGCTCATCATCCCTTCCTTGAATCCGAGGGTAGCCTGACGGAGATTCTCGTCGGCCTTGGCAAGGTTGGTCGATGTCATGTCAAATGTCTTGACCGCTTCGCGAGCCTTGAATGCAGCCTGATTGACCTGAAGATTGATAAGGTCGCGGGCGTTTTCGAGTTCGAGGCGGGCTATCGCGGTCTTGGTCTTGGCAAGACGGTATTTAGCCATATTGCCACCCCAGTGTATCAATGGGATTTTAAGCATGGCGCCTACGGAGAAGGCTCCGGCGAAACGGTTTTTGAAGCCGTCAAACATATTGGGATTGCTGAATGAATACGTGCCTACGAGAGCGAGCTCGGGGAGCATGTCGGCGCGGGCCACTTTCTCTTGCTGGCCGTAGATCTTCACTCCGGTTTCGAGTGCGCGGAGATCGTCGCGGCGGGCGTAGACGTCGGCTATATCAAATGTCGTATCGGGGTGTGCTCCGGCTGCGAGCGTGGCGGCATCCTCATCCACAAGGTGAAGGTCGGCATCCACGGGGAGACCACACACCTGCGCAAGCGCCATGCGCGAGAGCACCATGCCGTTTTCCACCTTGGTGAGGTCCACCTGAGCCGAGTTGAGTTTCACGTCCACCGTAAGGAGGTCGGCGCGGGTGGCCACGCCTTGCTCAAGCATCAGATTGACGTTGCTGCGGAGCGTGTCGAGAAGATTTACGTAGCTCACGGCCAGACGGTGCTTGGCGTTGAGCGATACCACGAGCCAGTAGGCGGCATCCACCTGATATATCACGTCCTGCGCCTGACTGTCGCGGAGCAGGCGGGCTACATCTTCAGCATATTTCGTAATCTTGTTGAGCGCCACGATCTTGCCGCCCATGTAGAGAGGCTGGGTCAAGGTGAGGGCGCCGAAAAATACATTGTGGATGTCAAATGTCATCGCATCCTTGGGTATCAGCGCCACCTGGTCAAAGATATATTGACCGGAGGCATCCTTCATAGGCTCGCCCGTAAGAGGGTTTTTCACCACGGAAAACTGATAGCTCTGGGTCGACATGTCAAAGTTCTTCACCGGCAGAAGCTGATCAGAGTCAAATATCGAAATATTGCGCTGATTATACATATATCCGCCGGCAAAATCGATACCCGGAAGATAGGCGGCAAATGCTTCATCGTTCTGATAATGAGCGGCCTTGATCTTTTCGTTCTGCATGCGCAGATTCTTATTATTTTTCAGCGCGAGCTCGCGGCACTGCTCTAAGGTGACGGGGCCTTCGGGCACCTGAGCCACACACGCGAGCGAGGCGGCTGCCAGCACGACTGAAATTAGCGGACGTAGATTCATGATGAAAAAAATAGTGAATATCGTGAGTGGAAAATTCGTAAGTACAAATATAACGGATTATCCTTAATTAATGTTTACAATCCTCCGATAAATAGTTGCCAAACCGCCTTTCGGTATAATAAAACCGCCCTTTGACACCATCACAGCTGCTTGATTTCCTCCAAGGGTTTACGCTCGGGAAGGCGACTCTGAAGGCCCAGCACGCTACGCAGCGCGTCGGTCAACTTGCGGCGCATCATCCCGGCCTTGACACGCATCACGTCAATCCGGCACAGCAGCTGCGAGGTGGAACGTCCCTGCACGCGACGTCGCTCGGCCACTCCGCGCATCTGCCCGGCAAAAGTGCCTGAGACGCCGTCGAAATTATACACGGCCACATATTTTTTCAGTTCGGCAAATCGCGCTCCCCCGGTATAAAGCCGGTGCATCAACTCATAGTCGGCCGATATGCGGAAAGATTCGTCAAACCTCTCACTACGTAATTTATCGCCGTCGACAAATATCGACTGGTGACACGCACCCATCGCGCCGGGCATGAGCGCGAGGGATGGCAAGTGACCGGTATAACCGTCGGGATACCTGAACACGGTAGCTCCGTATACCACATCGGGACGGTTTTTCATTGCCTTGATTCCGGCTATCACATCGGCAATCACATCCTTATTAAAAAATCTGTCACCCACATTCATGAAATTGACAAACTCTCCGGTCGACAGGGCAATACCCTTGTTCATAGCATTGTAGATACCCTTATCGGGCTCGGATATGAAATGAGCCAGCCGCGAGGCATAGGGCTTTATCTTCTCTACGGTGCCGTCAGTGGAAGCGCCGTCGATTACTATCACTTCCATATCATCAATAGCCGTCTGACCGAGAATCGAATTGAGCGTCTCCTCTATATCGGCAGAGGCATTATAGCACACGGTAATTACCGTAATCTTGGGTCGTGAAGTCACTTGTTCCATATTCCTTGCGCTTTAGAAGTGAGAATGCGGTGGAGCTGGACGCGCATCGCTATAGCCTGCACCACATATATCAGAGCCGGGAGAGCGAGCAATCCGGGTATACCCCACCATCGGCACAGTATCGTCATCACGGGGTAGGAAATCAACGCAAATCCCAGGTATATGTAGAGTTGCAGCTGCACTTTCCCTATGCCGTTGATGAGAAACATATATACATTTGATATGGTGAGCAGTGTGATGTAGGCCGCGATAGATATGCTTGTAGTCCAGGTGACCTCCACGCTGTCGCCTATCCACAGGCGGTATACCACAGGCGAAAGTATCACCATTACAGCGATGCCGGGAAGCAACAGCAGTGTCACCATTTTTTCAAGCGAGCGAAGCTTCTCGGTGAGCCAGTCGAGGTTGCCTCGGGTATAGGCATCGGTCGAGGCAGCCCAGAAGGGAGCGAGCACGAGCATTGCCACCATGTTGGCGGTATTGAAATATCGGTAGGCGATGTTGTATTCCGTGACGGTGAGCGGGCCGAGCTCGCGAGAGATTATCACATTCATGAGCTGGAATATGAAGAGCATCGACACGGTGATAATGAAGAACTTACCTCCTATTCCGAGAAGATCCTTGACCATCGACGGGCGCACCATCTTTACCGACGGCGCGTAGCAGCGGTAGCGGGTGAAAAAGAGTATCACGCTGGCTATGAACAATACCGCAGGGGGTATCCATGCAAGCACGCATGCGAGGGTGAGAAGCGTGCCGTGAACCTGGGTCTTTACGAGTATCCATATCACGGCGAGCACTGCCATCTGTCCCACCACTCCCACGAGCGACGACACGGCCGTGAGCTGGTCGCCGATAAGGATATTTGACATCACGGCGAGCACGAGCGTGGCGGCAAAGGCTCCGAAGAGCACCAGCATCACATCGGTAAGCTCGGCTCGATACATCTCGCTGACTTTCAGCAGTGAACACCAGTCTACCACGCGGCACAGCGGAATGGATATGGCCACAAGGAGCAATGCCATGCAGGCAATGGAGGCATAGGCGGTAGAGACGTATTGACGGGCTTTTTCAGTCTCGCCGCGGGCTTTGGCCTCGGCAAACCGGTTGCGCAATCCCATGGCAAGGCCTATATCGAAAAACGTAAGCCATGTCATGAGCGAACTGAGTGTCAGCCATATACCATATTGCTCAGGGTTGACATAGTCGATAGTGAGCGGCACAAGAGCGAGCGTCACCACGATACTCATGCCCTTGAGGAGCACTGACCCGACGATGTTTTTCTTAAGCAGGCCGGTGCGGGCATCGCCCGACCCGAGCAATCCCTTGACACGCGCAATTATACCATCAATTAAGCTCATATATAAGTTGTAACGAGCCCCCCGCGGCCTTTATTGCAGAAAAATAAAAAAAGCAAAAAATATCTTAGAGAATTTTAACGGTAGACCCGTCAAATTTTCTTATCTTTGCATCGAAAACTTTTATAACGCACACACTTATATTATTTTATCAATGAATAAGCACCAGTTTAACTTTCTCACTGCCGGGCTTGCCCGCCCGGCGGCTTACGGTCTGATTGCAGCTGCCGCCCTCGGCCTTTCGGGCTGTATCGACGACAAGTACGACCTCAGCGACATCGACTCCACAGTGCGCCTCGAAGTCAAGGATCTCACCCTCCCCATCAATCTCGACGCTATCGAGCTCAAGAGTATCATCTCTGATCCCAAGGATGGCGATATACTCCAGATAGTCGACGGTGAATATGCTCTGCTCCGCACGGGTGATTTTCATTCCTCTAATCTTAAAGTGGACCCCATCACCATCACTGCCCCCACTACCAATCCCTCCACCTCTGTGTTCCGTCCCCAGCTTCCCGCCGGCGCTCCGGCCAAGGCTGTGCCTACAGCGGTGTCATTCTTCATCCACGATAAGGATGCTTCGCCTCTCGACTATGATTACTCGGGCGTGAGCGAAGACATCGTATCAATAGAAGGCCTGGGTGCCACCTGGACCATCAACTATCACGTCAACGTGGTGGCTGAAGGTAACGCTACCTCGACTTTCCTTCTGAAAGACCTTAAGTTCCAGCTCCCTGCCGGTCTTGAAGGCAATCCCTCGATAGGTTCTTACAATCCTGCCGACGGTCTGCTCACCATCAACAGCTATACTATCCACAACAATCGCCTCGATTTCGAGATGATAGTCATCGGAATCGATGCCAAGCAGGCTCACGTGAAGTTCAACGCCGCTGACCATACACTGAGCATCAACAGCGCTACCGGCGTGGTCGACGGTGAAATCGTGCTCGAACTTGCCGACATTTCCACCTCAGGCATTCCCTCGGAGCTGCGCGTGACCACTGACCTTGATCTCTCGCCTATCACCATCTCCACTTTCTCGGGTGAAATCAAGTATGACATCGATGCTTTCAACATCGCTCCCGTGAAGCTCAACGACCTTCCCGACGTGCTCGCTCAGGAAGGCACCGACATTAAGCTCGCCAATCCGCAGATCTACGTCAGCATCGAGAATCCTTTCCATGAATATGGCGTGATCGCTTCTACAGCCTTTGAAATCGTGCCTACCCGCGACGGCCGCCCTCAGGCCCCCCTCGCTATCAACAACGGCACTTTCACCATCACCTCAGCCGCCAAAAGCTACTACTGCCTCTCACCCAAGCGCCCCGATAAGTATTACGACGGCTACGCTGCCGCCGAGCATGTACCCTATACCAAGCTGAGCGATGTAGTGGCCGGCGACGGTCTGCCCGAGAGCCTCGACATCAAGCTCGACCCCACCACAGTGCCCGTGCAGTCAGTGACCGACTTCCGCCTGGGCGACTACGCTCCCGTGAAAGGTGAATACGTATTCTTCTCGCCCCTCGCATTAGGCGGCGGCTCTAAGATCGTCTACTCATCGACCGAGGACGGCTGGGCCGACGAAGACCTCAACAAGCTCACCATCACCGGCATGAAGGTAGATACCGAGATCACCAATGATCTTCCCTTCGACATCACCCTCACCGCCACTCCCCTCTCCACTTCCGGTCCTATCGCTGATGCCCACATCACTCCCGTGACCGTGAGAGGGGGTTCTACCCAGAATGTAGTTATCGAAGTGACCGGTACCATCACTCACCTTGACGGTATCGAGTTCACGGCCAATGCCGTAAGCGAAGCCGACGCTTCTTCGCTCAAGCCCTCTCAGACCATCACTCTTAAAAACTCCAAGGTAACCGTCTCAGGATACTACGACGACGAACTTTAATCCTTTATTCTGTCATAACCTATTACGAATCATTACGATATGTCAACTATAAAATCTCAGCTCAAGCGCTTCGCCCTCTCTCTTGTTGCTCTCGGCGCAATGGCAGGGGCAGCTTCAGCCCAGAATCTTAACTCGGGTTATTTCACCGACGGTTATCTCTACCGCTATCAGTCCAACCCGTCGTTTGACAACGACAAGACTTTCTTCACCATCCCTGCCCTTGGCTCGATTAACCTTGGCCTTCAGGGTACTGTGGGTGTGGAAAATTTCCTCTACAATGTCAACGGTCGCACCACTACATTCCTCAATCCCGCAGTGAGCGCCGATAAGTTTCTCGACGATCTCGGCTCGCGCAGCCGCATCACGAGCGACATCCGTCTCAACATCCTCGCCTGCGGTTTCAAGGCTTTCAAGGGCTACAACGTGGTGACCCTGGGTGTGCGCACTAATCTCAACGTGGGTCTGCCCCGCGAGATCTTCAGCATGCTCAAGAAGGGTATCACAAATGATACCTACGACATCACCGACGTACACGCCAACGCTACCGCATGGGCCGAACTCGCTTTCAACCACTCCCACAAGATCAATGATCAGTGGCAGGTGGGTGGAGCCCTGAAGTTCCTGCTCGGTGGCGGTAACATCAGTGCCAATCTCCGCAGCGCTGACCTCACTTTAGGCAAGGATGCCTGGACCGCCGTGACCGATGCCGACATCCACGCTTCAGTCAAGGGATTCAAGTATAAGACTGACATCAACGAGCACACCGGCCACCGCTACGTGAGCGGTGCTGATGTGGACGGTACCGGCCTCAACGGTTTCGGTATGAGCATCGACCTCGGTGGTACTTACAAGTTCAACAAGGACTGGACTTTCAGCGCCGCCCTCCTCGACCTCGGCTTCATTTCGTGGAACAATGACGTGCTCGCCTCTACCAACGGCCGCCAGACTTTCACCACAAGCGACTATACTTTCAATGTGGACAAGGACGCTACCAATAGCTTTGACAACGAGCTTGACAATATCCGCGACAAGGTGTCGGCTCTCTACGAGCTCAACGATATGGGCGACCGTGGCGGACGCACCACCATGCTCGGCGCCACCCTCAACCTCGCCGCCGAATACACTTTCCCTTACTATCGCAAGCTCACTTTCGGCGCGCTGTCGTCGACCCGCATCAACGGCGAGTATTCGTGGACTGACTTCCGCGTATCGGCCAACGTAGCTCCCGTGAAGGTATTCTCAGCCGGCGCCAACGTTGCCGTAGGTTCGTTCGGCTGGTCATTCGGCTGGATTCTCAACCTCCACTGCACCGGCTTCAACCTCTTCCTTGCCACTGACCACACTCCGAGCAAACTCGCCAAGCAGGGTGTGCCTCTGTCGACCAACGCCAACTTCGCATTGGGTATGAACGTCAACTTCTGATCCCCCCTACCCACATCCCTAAAAAAATCACAGCCGACGGATCGCCGCCGGCTGTGATTTTTTATGGATAGTGCGGTGATTACTTCACCTCAACTTTCAGCTTGTTGTAGGCGCGCTCGGCCTTGGCGCGGGCTTCCTCTACGGTGTCGGCCGTGGCGAGGATCACACCCATGCGACGATGACCGCGTATCTCGGGTTTGCCGAATATGCGCATCTGCACTCCGGGCTCTTCGAGCACTTTGTCGAGATTGTCCATCACTATGCAATCCGTATCACCTTCCACCACTACGGCGCGCGATGCCGATGGACCGTAGAAACGGATAGCGGGCACGGGGAGGCCGAGAAGGGCGCGCGCATGGAGGGCAAATTCGCTCATGTCCTGCGAAATCATTGTCACCATACCGGTATCGTGGGGACGGGGCGATACTTCGCTGAAAATCACTTCGTCGCCTTTCACGAAAAGTTCTACGCCAAATATGCCGTAACCACCGAGAGCCTCAGTGATAGCGGCAGCTATCTCGCAAGCCTTCTCCTTGGCAGCAGTGCTCATGGGCTGGGGTTGCCATGAATAGCGATAGTCACCGTCGATCTGGATATGGCCTATCGGTTCGCAGAAAGTAGCACCGCTTACCGAGCGCACTGTGAGGAGGGTGATTTCATAATCAAAGTCCACGAAACCCTCTACTATCACTCGTCCGGCACCGGCACGGCCACCTTCCTGAGCATTTTTCCAAGCCTTGTCGATATCCTCGGCGCTGCGTATCACGCTCTGGCCGTGACCGCTCGAACTCATCACAGGCTTAACCACGCAAGGAATACCTATCTCCTTGACAGCCTCGTCAAATTCCTCGCGAGTCGAGGCAAACTTATAAGGCGAAGTCTTCAGCCCGAGCTTCTCGGCTGCAAGGCGGCGTATACCCTCGCGGTTCATGGTAAGAAGCGCGGCATTGGCCGTAGGGGTCACATTAAAACCCTCCTTCTCAAGCTCCACAAGAGCCGGAGTGGCGATAGCCTCAATTTCAGGGATAATGTGAGTGGGACGCTCCTCGCGTATCATCTCTTTAAGGCGGTCAGCGTCGAGCATACTGAACACATGGCGACGGTCAGCCACCTGCATGGCGGGCGCGCCGTCATACTTGTCGCAAGCCACCACTTCCACACCCATGCGCTGGAGCTCGATAGCAACTTCCTTGCCGAGCTCGCCACTGCCGAGCAACACGGCCTTGCGGCCCTCTGCGGTCATTTTCGACCCAATCTTTTCACTCATAATTTTTATTGATAAATAGTTGGATTCTGTATTATTTATATGGCTGAATTATACGATCCGGTAGGGAGGCTCCACTATGCTGTTTACTTAGAGTTTCATGCTGATTAATAGGAAAATTTGGAATCGGTCGTAGGGACGTCGCTGTGCGACGTTTCCTTGAATAACAATAAGCTATTATTCTGCGATTCAAAAAGTTACATTGAGTTCTTTCTGGAAACGTCGCAAAGCGACGTCCCTACGACCATTGTCAAAACTGCATAAAACTTTCTTAAGTCAACAGCATTGGGACGCTCCATGGAGCATCCACAGGACAATACCCGTCATTTTTTACATTGAACCCAAAGTCACTACCGGAATGCCTGTCTTTAAACCACTCAGGGACACATGTCCCTATACATTGATTATGTACGGAAAATGTGTCCCTGATAGAAATTGTTGAGCAGTCGCGGGCATTATTCTGCGGCAGCTTCTTCAGCGGCGGGAGCCTCTTCAGCAGCAGCGGCAGCTTCGGCCTCGGCGGCAGCGGCAGCGAGCTCGGCTTTCTTCTTAGCCACAGCTTCAGCCTTTGCCTTGTTCTTAGCCTGTTCAGCCTCAAGACGTGCTTTAGCGTCAAGTTCTTTCTTGTCGGCCATCGAAGCGCGGAGCTTATCTACGCCCTGCTGCTTTTTTGCCTTCCAAGCGTCAAAGCGACGCTGAGCCTCAGCCTCGTCAAATGCGCCTTTCTTCACGCCACCCTGGAGGTGCTTCATCAGAAGTACACCCTCGTTGGAGAGGATAGTGCGCACGGTGTCAGTGGGCTGAGCACCTACATTAAGCCAATACAAAGCACGCTCGAAGTTTAAAGTTACTGTAGCAGGATTAGTGTTCGGATTATAAGAACCTATCCTTTCAATAAATTTACCATCACGTGGTGCCCTGCTATCGGCGATTACAATGGGATAGAACGCATAGTTCTTGCGACCATGACGTTGCAGTCTGATTTTAGTTGCCATTAATAATTGTTATTGATAAGTGATTTGTATGGATTAATCGGCTGCAAAGTTACACTTTTTTCCGCTCACTTCCAAATACCGCGACAAATTTATTTTGACAATTCGATTTTTTGCCTTACCTTTGCCCTCACAAAGCCCCTCGGTGCTTTACCCGCGCGCATGTGGCGTAATTGGTAGCCGCGTTAGACTTAGGATCTAATGTCTCAGGA